>CAYZDM010000122.1:0-7615 GCA_964476875.1 uncultured Sandaracinaceae bacterium
CGAGTTCAACCGGGTTCTCAATCGCCCTTTGGAGCGGCCGATCGAGCCCGTCGATGTGCGGGTCGATGAAGCGGGCCGCTCGGTGCCCCCGAACGATCCGATCGGTAAGTACATGCTCGACCCGTGGTCTTTCGAGCAGCTCCGAGATTTCATGGTGCGGGAAGGCCTTCGCAACGCGCCCGAAGCCCGAGAGGTCGAAGCACGGCGAGCTGCGCAGCAACGCATCAAGGAAGGTCGAACGCTGGGGCTATGGTTGCCTGAGTTCTATGTGGAAGGCGGTATCCAGCACGATTTTTGGCGCGAGGGGGAAGGCAGCGTCACGCCGCCTGCCCTCGAGGCGATCGGCATCCCTCAACCAGACAAGTTCGGATGGGATGTTGGCCTCTTTCTAGCCATCCCGCTTTCCCGCGGTGGCGCCGGCATCGCCAACATTCGTGAGAGCGCGCGCCTCGTCGAGCGGCTCGACGCGGAGTTCGCAGAGGTCGAGCAGAACATCGGGACCGGAGTCCGCACCGAACTCTATACCGCCGCCGCAACCATGGCCACAGTCCGCTTGACGCGCAGAGCCGCCGAAGCGGCAGGCGACAATCTCATTCTCGTCACCGATCTCTACAGGCGAGGCAAAGTCGACATCATCCGTCTGGTCGACGCACAGACCCAAAGCTTGGTCGCCGACCTCGGAGCAGCAAACGCGGTCTACGACTACATGCTGGCATTGCTCTTCGTGAACCGCGAGATTCGCCACTTCCGAAACCTCGACACGAACGAGGCCAAGCAAGACTTCTCGCGGCGCCTCAATGAGTACGTGTTGGCGGCAGAAGGAAGAAGCGCCTCGGCGCCTCTGACCCCGTAGACATCATCACCGCCGGGCACTAGGCTCGTGATTCCGGAAGCCGCTCCGTAGGACCGGGACGAGGTAGCAATGAGAATTTACGGACTGCACACGCTGCTGGTCCTCACGGCAACCCTATCTTTGGCGTTCGCGTCGGGCGCGAATGCGCAGAGATCTGCGCGACCGACTTTCCGAATCATGATGGTTGCCGACGGCGAGTCGCAGATGTTCGCCGAACGGAGGCGCTTGCTCGAGGCAGAGATCCTAGAGCTCATGAAAGAGGACGCGTCGGTCGACTTCGTCGAACCGAAAACGGCGACCAACTGGACCCTCGAGAGCATCGAGGCGGCACTCCGAGAAGCGCTGGCAGATCGTTCGATCGACATGATCATCGTCACGGGCGCAATGACGCCCGTCGTGGTTGGTCGGATTCCCAAGCTCAACAAGCCGGTCCTGATCCCTTACGCCACACCAAAGCTGCAGGGGTTGCCCGCGGATGGGAATCGGAGCGGCCGTCGGAACCTCGCTTACATCGGCGGGCTCTTGAACCTCGAAAAGGAGATCAAACAGCTCCGCGACATTGTGCTCTTCGAACGAATGACCCTGATTGTCGGCGAGGAAGTGGTCAAGCACCTCGATGCGCCGGAGAAGCCGGTCGAACTCGCGAGCCAACACCTCGGCATTCACACCAGCCTGGTCCTTGCTGGGGACAGCGCACAGGCGACGCTCGATGCCATCCCGGAAGATACCCAGGCTGTCTACATTGGCCCGGTCTTCAAATGGACTGATGAGCAAATGCAGCTTCTGATCGACGGGATCAACGCTCAAGATCTTCCCTCCTACGCCGGCGACGGGGTGAGGTGGGTCGAGCGAGGCGCGCTGGCCACGATGGAGACTGAGGAGGACGAGATTCGCCGGATGCGGCGCGCCGCGATTTTCGTTCAACGAATCTTCATGGGTGAACCTGCAGGGACGTTTCCAATTTCGTTCGAACAGCGACCGGTGCTCGTCATCAATATGGCCACGGCGAAGAAGATCGGAACCTGGCCGCGATTCGAGGTGATGGCAGGAGCAAGGCTGATCAACGACCAGTCCGGAACTCGCGGACCCATGATCACGTTGGAATCATCGATGTACGACGCCGTGCGCTCGAATCTGGACTTGATGGCGCAGGGCATCGAGATCGACGCTAGCTACGAGCGCGTCAAAGAGTCCCGCGGCAACTGGCTCTTCCAGGCCGAAGCTGACGGGAACTTTCTCTTCAACGACCCGGTTGTGTCGAACCCCTTCGGTCAGGCCCAACGGCAGTTCACCTGGGGCGTCGGCGCTTCGCAACTCCTCTACTCACCACAAGCCCACGCCGATCTTCGGCTTCGTCGAGACACGTATTGGAGTAAGGAGCACGACTATATGTCCTTTCGGCTCGATACGATGCTCGAAGCGGGAGAGGCCTACCTCAACGTGCTCCGCGCGAAGAACACCGAGCGGGTCAACCAGGACAACCTCAGGCTCACTCGTCAGAACCTTTCGACGGCCGAGACGAGGAACGCGATCGGTGTGGCTGGACGCGAAGAAGTCTTCCGATGGCAGACGCAGATCGCGGAGAGCCGCTCTGGGGTCATTGGGGCCAGTGCAGCGCGAAACCAGGCCGAGATCAATCTCAATCGGATCCTAAACCGTCCACTCGAATCTTCGTTTCAGGTGCCGCCCCCCGAAGACGTTCGCGCGATCCAACCCGGCAGTGACCCGAGGCTCGTCAAGTATCTCCAAGACCCTTGGTCGTTCCGGGTCTTCCGCGAGTTCATGGCCGAAGAGGCGCTCAGGAACTCCCCTGAGATCCGTAGCATCGACAGCCAGATTTCGGGTCGCGAAGAGATTCTGAAGGGAGAGCGCCGCTCGCTCGGCATCCCGGACGTCGCGGTGATCGGTGGCTTTACCCATATCCCCTACGTCGGCGGTGCCGGCAGCGAGGTCCCTCCCAGCTCGTCAGGCTTCGATTTCCCCGGTCGTCAAACCTTCACCTGGAACGTCGGCGCCCAAGCCTCACTGACGCTGTTCGACGGCACCTCGAACTACGCACGTATTCGTCGAACTTTTCGTGAGATCGACCGACTCGACACCGATCGTGCGGTCATTGCACAACGGTTGCAACAGGACGTCCTATCTTCGTTGCATCAGTCCGGGTTCTCGTATGCCAATATCAACCTCACCCGCGATGCAGCCGAAGCGTCCGCTCGAAACCTGGAGCTTGTCACTGACCTTTACCAGGGTGGCGCGGCAGACATCATCCAACTCGTCGATGCGCAGAACCAGGCGCTCCGCGCCGCGTTGGCGGCCGCCAACGCGCTCTATGACTTCATGATCGACGCCCTTCGCGTGCAACGTGCCGCTGGGGCGTTCTCACTCGAGGGCTCTCAGGAGGTCCGGGACGACTTCCTCCAACGACTCGACATGTTCGCCAACCAGAAGAAGGCAGCGGCCCGATCGAACGCGCCGCCGGCCGAACCGACACGACTCAACCCACGGGAGCTCAACTGATGGCCAACAAACCAATGGTAGCCGCGCTCGTCTCTATAGTTGTGCTCGTCGGATGCGAGGATGCACCCGAAGAGCCGGAGGTGATTCGCCCGGTTCGCTACGTAGTGGTCGCAGGGTCGGACTCGGGGACCGAGCGCACATACTCGGGAGTCGCGAAATCCGGGCAAGAGAGCCGGCTCAGCTTTCAGGTTGCGGGCCAAGTCTTGGAGGTCCCCATCAACGTCGGCGGCACGGTGAAGAAGGGCGACACCATCGCTCGAATGGACCCCGCCGACTACGCGCTCCAACTGCAGAACGCGCAGGCGACCGCGGCTCAATCTCGCGCGCAGGAGCGAAACGCCAAAGCGACCTACGAGCGCACGCGGGCACTCTACGAGAACCAGAACGCCTCGCGGCAGGACCTGGACGCGGACCGCACCGCCTACGAGTCCGGGCGTGCGGGGCTCGAATCGGCCAACCAGCAGATTCGGCTTCGACAACGACAGTTGGGCTACACCCATCTCAAGGCCCCTGAACCCGGTGTGATCGCAACCGTCGATATCGAGGTGAACGAATATGTTCAGGCCGGCGCGTTGGTCGCTACGCTACTGGCTGGCGATCAGATTGAAGTCAGCGTGTCTGTCCCCGCGTCCGTGATACGCAGCATCG
Source organism: uncultured Sandaracinaceae bacterium (assembly GCA_964476875.1). GTDB lineage: Bacteria > Myxococcota_A > Polyangia > Polyangiales > Houyiibacteriaceae > SG8-38. The sequence continues at coordinate 4,019 of CAYZDM010000122.1, forward strand.
AGAAGGGTGCAAAGGCCCGGGCCCGGTTCAACCCCCTCGGGGGCAAGGGCCTTAGCGGCACGGTAACCGAGGTGGGCGTGTCGAGCGTGAGCGGCGCCACGACATTCCCGGTGACGGTGCGGCTCGACGAAGGCCAGGACCAGGTGCGGGCCGGTATGGCCGCAGACGTGACGTTCAATTTTGCGGCGGCGAAAGATGGTCCGAAGTTCGCGCTTCCGATCAGTGCCGTCGGTGAAGACCGCGAGGGGCGCTTCGTGTTCATGGTGAAAAGCCAGGGTGAAGGGCTCGGCACGGTGCACAGAGCACCCGTAGAGGTCGGCGAGATTCTTTCGGACGGGATCGAGATTCTCGCTGGCGTCGAACCCGGAGACTTGGTGGTTACCGCAGGTGTCAGCCGGATCTACGATGGCCTGCAAGTCAGAGTGCCGGCGAAGCCAGGCTCCGACCCAGGCAACGTGGCCCCGGAGCAGGTGCCCGCGACCGACGCTGAAGAGACGCTATGAACTTGACCAAGTTCGCACTCGAGCGACGTACGGTCACGGGCACACTGATCGTCGTCTTGATCTTTGCGGGGATTGGCGCGTACTTCGACGCGCCGCGGCAGATGGACCCGGGCTTCATCATCCGTACCGCGATGATCACTACCTATTTTCCGGGTGCGAGCCCGGAGCGCGTCGCGCAACTGATCACCGACCCCATCGAAAAGGTCGTCCAAGAGATCCCCGAGCTCGACTGGGTCAACAGCGAGAGCCGCACTGGCGTGTCGGTGATCTACGTGAACATACGCGAGGAGTTCAAGGAGATGCGTCCCATCTGGGACGACCTGAGACGCAAGGTCGAAAGCGTCGAACCCAACTTGCCGGAAGACATCAACGGCCCGTTCGTCAACGACGAGTTCGGCGACGTCTATCCGATCATGTTCAGCATGACTGGCGATGGGTTCTCCTACATGGAGCTCAAAGACATTGCCGACGACCTGCGAGACGAGCTGTTGCGCATCAAGTCGGTGGCCAAGGTCGACATCATCGGAGCGCAGGAGGAGCGACTGTTCGTCGAGTACGACAACGCGCAGTTGAGCCGCATCGGGATGACCCCCAGCTTCCTCAAGGATTCACTACAGCAGCGCAACATCATCCAACCTGGTGGTGAGATCGACGTCGCGAACGAGTCGATCGCTCTCGAGCCCAGTGGCAACTTCAGCTCGGTCGACGAACTTCGGCGCAACGTGCTGCGGCTCCCGAGGACGGACGAGTTGGTCTACCTCGAAGACATCGTGGACATCAATCGGGGCTATGTGGACCCGCCCGAAGGGCTGGTACGAACCGGGGGGAGGCCAGCCCTCACGCTGGCGGTGTCGATGGCCGACGGCGGCAACCTGATCGCACTCGGCGAAGAACTCCAGGTCTTCTTCAATTACATCCAAGAGCAGTATCCACACGGGGTCGAGTTCTATCAAACGTACTTTCAGCCGAGCAAGGTCGAGCAAAAGGTCGACGACTTCGTAGAGAGCGTCATGCAGGCCGTCGCCATCGTGCTCATCGTGATGCTGCTAACGCTGGGTCTGCGAACCGGGCTCGTAGTCGCGACCTTGGTCCCCGTCACGATGATCATCGCCATGTGGGCCATGAGCGTCTTCGACATCCAGCTCGATCAGATGTCGCTTGCTGCACTGATCATTTCGCTCGGGCTTCTCGTCGACAACGCGATCGTGATTTCAGAATCCATCATGGTGCGGATGGCGAGCGGCGATAGCGGCGTCGAGGCAGCGATGGGCGCCACAAACGAGCTCAGGGTTCCTCTATTGATCGCATCGCTCACGACCGCGGCCGCGTTCCTCCCGATTCGGCTAGCCGAATCCGCAGTGGGTGAGTACACGGGTGTGCTGTTCTCGGTCGTGACGCTGACTCTGCTGATCTCCTGGGTGCTCGCACTCACGATGATCCCTCTGCTGTGCGTACGCTTCTTGAAACCCGCTCCCGTCGAGGAGCCCTTCGATTCAGGGTTCTATCGCTTCTACCGGCGAACAATTCTCGCGATCCTCAGGCACCCGGTCCTCAGCATGAGTGTGGCCATCGTTGGATTCTTCGCCGGTATCCAGCTCTTTACACTCGTCCCTCAGCTGTTCTTCCCCACTCAATCGACCAACTTCTTCGTCGCCGAGTTCACCTTTCCGCCGGGGACCTCGATTCGTACCACCGAGAGCATGATCAAAGACATGGACTCGTTCATCGAATCGGAGCTCGCCGAAACCGACGAGCGCCCGGGCGTCACCGACCACGCCTCGTTCATCAGCACGACTCCCCCGCGGTTCACGCTTGGCTACAACCCGAACGCACCGCGTCCGCGTTTCTCGGACACCATGCTGAGCACCACCAACGCGGAGGTCGTGCCTGAGGTCATGAAGCGCCTCGAACACTACGTGACCGAACGGTATCCCGACGTCCGTCCCCACGTTCGTCCGCTGGGCAATGGTCCGCCCGTGGCGAAGCCGATCGAAGTGCGCATCTCCGGGAAAGACGTGGACCGGACCTTCGAGATCGCCGATACGGTGAAACAATGGCTGAACGCGCGCGCCGACACCCGAAACGTCGGTGATGACTGGGGCCCTCGCGTGAAGAAGCTCGTGATCGATGTCAGCGAGGATCGAGCGCGACGCGCAGGCATCACGAACGAAGACGTAGCGACCTCCCTGCAAACCTTCCTGAGCGGATACGAGACCACCAAATATCGAGAGGACGACAAGACGATTCCGGTCGTGTTGCGGTCCTTGGCAGAAGGCCGTCGAAACATCGATCGGCTCGCCACTCTGAGCGTGTTCTCCCAAGACGGCAGCTCCGTACCCCTAACCCAGGTTGCGGTGGCCAACCTAGAGTGGGAAGCGTCTGAGATCCTCCGCCGAGATCGCTACCCAACGGTCACCGTCGATAGCGATGTCGTAGCGGGAGTCACCGCGTTCGACGTCATTGCCGAACTAACCCCTTGGCTCGAAGAGCAGAAGGAAGAATGGGGAATCGGCTACCGGTACGAGTACGGTGGTGAAGTCGAAGGCTCCGGCAAGGCCAACGCATCGATCGCAGCCAAGCTTCCGATCGCCGGGATGGTCATCCTCATGCTTCTCGTGTGGCAGTTCAACTCGCTGCGAAAGCCTGCAATCGTCCTCGCGACGATTCTCTTCGCGCTGGTAGGGGTCGCGATTGGACTGGTGACCGTCCACACCCTCGGGTTACCCGGCGGCTACTTCGGTTTCATGACCCTGCTAGGCATCGTGTCGTTAGCAGGCATCGTGATCAACAACGGCATCGTCCTGATCGATCGAATCGACATCGAGATGTCCGAGAACGGCCTGAGCCCACCCCACGCGGTCATCCAAGCGGCACAACAGCGCTTCCGCCCCATCATGCTCACGACGGCAACCACCATCGCCAGCTTGCTCCCCCTCTACGCCGGCGGCGAAGCCATGTGGCAACCCCTGGCCATCGCCATCATGTTCGGCCTAGCCTTCTCCACCATGCTCACCCTAGGCTTCGTCCCCCTCATGTACTCCCTCTTCTACCGAGTAAGCTTCAAAACCTTCACCTACCCCACCCAATAAAAGGG
>CAYZDM010000123.1:0-7612 GCA_964476875.1 uncultured Sandaracinaceae bacterium
CATACATCCACCGGCCAGCGCTTGCCACGTGGCGGGCGGAAAAAAGCTAAGTTTTCAGAGTTCGGGGGGATCGTAATACTCGACGAGATCGCCGCGGAACGTTTCGAGCACCGTGACACCGTCTTCCTCGCTGACCAGGTAATTCGGTCCGATGGGAACCTTGCCGAGGCCGCCAGGCGTATCGACGATGAGTTTAGGGAGCGCGATGCCACTGACGCGGCCCTGGAGGGCTGCCATCAACTCGACCCCGCGCCTCAAGGGGGTTCGCAGATGCCCCGTTCCGCCGACTGGATCCATTTGCAGGAGATAATAGGGTCGGACGCGCGAACTGACCAGTCCGCGAAACAATGCTTCGAGGGTCGCTGGATCGTCGTTGACGCCCCGAAGAAGGACCGTTTGGTTCATCACCGGGAGACCCGCGTCGGCGAGTCGCGCGCAAGCGATGCGAGCTTCTTCAGTGAGCTCCCTGGGATGATTGAAGTGGGTCATCACCCAGGTCGCGTCGTGGCTTTCCCGAATCGCGCTGCAGAGCTCCTCCGTGATGCGCTGGGGGAGGGTGACGGGCGCCCTCGTAGCCAGACGCACATAGTCGACGTGCTCGATGGTACGAAGCCGTCGGAGCAGGCGGGCGAGTCGCTCCGTGGACATGACACAGGGGTCGCCGCCAGAGAGGATGACATCGTGGATTTCGGGATGGGCTTCAATCCACTCGAAGGCAGGCTCGAGCGCGGCCATGGACCGGGCACCGCCGCCGTCACCTACCAGGCGCGATCGCGTGCAGAAGCGACAATAGACACCACAGCGATCCGTGGCGACCAAGAGCACGCGATCCGGATAACGTCGAATGAGGTGAGGTGCGACTTCGTGAGCTTCCTCGCCCAGCGGGTCGCGGAGATCGCCTTTGACTGCGATCGCCTCCTCGGCCCGCGGGATGCACTGGCGTCGAATCGGACAATCGGGATCGACCGGATCGCACAACGCTAGGTAGTACGGCGTAATCGAGATTGGCAGCCCAGCGGCGGCCGCGCGGGCGGCGCCGATTCGCTCCCCGTCCGTCAGGGTTAGGGCTTTGTCGAGAGCTTGTAAATTCGTCGCGGCGTGCTGCGCCTGCCAGCGCCAATCGCTCCAATTCGAGTCGTCGAAGCGCGCAGCCTCGCGAAAATTTAGCGGCAGCGCTCGCACGACGCGCAGCTTACTTCCTGTCCCGCTCACGGCAACCGTTCTTGGCCTGGACACGCCAGACAAACATTGTCATATGGCACTGTCTGGGCTTGCCCGACGGGCGTTTTGCTCCCATTGGTCGAGATGAAAGCGGAGAGATTATGGCGACCCGAGACCACCGTCCGTTCGACGTCGAGTATATTGAGAACCCAAGCCAGCCGGAGCTTCGTGAGCTTGCGTTGGCGCACACGCCTTCTGTTCAACAGACGGCGGTGGGAAGCATCAACAAGGTGTCGCGCAACAAGGCGCGAATGGCCAAGTACACCTATATCATCGACACCGAAGATCGATGGAGCCACCAGATCATCGATCCGGACAAGGCGCGCGGACTGATCGAGCGCCAGGCGAATTACATCGCGGACAAGGGCAAGCTGATCGCGATCGATGCCTACGTGGGCTTGGGCGACGGCGCGTTTGGTGCGACCTGGCTGTACACGCCTGAGGGAGCGAACATCGCTGGCATGCAGCAGATTCTCGCGTTCCCCCGATCCGATGTCGAGACCGACGAGCAACTGGCCGCGCCGTTTCAGCCGACCTTCCGCCTCTACTACACGCCAGACCTGAAGCTCGACGACATGCCGGGCGGCCAGGCGATCATCGTCGACATGGACAACTGGACGACGCACGTGATCGGAGCGGACTACTTCGGTGAGTCGAAGAAGGGCATCCTACGTATGCTCAACCACTACGTGTACCAGAAGGGCGGGCTCGTGCTGCACGCAGGCGCGAAGGCTGTGACCTATGAAGACGGCGGCAAAGTCACCATGACGATCATGGGGCTGTCAGGTACCGGCAAAACTACCACCACGTTCTCGAAGCAGGGTGACCTCACCGAGCCGATTCAGGACGACATGGTGGCGCTCTGGCCGCACGGCGCGATTTCCATAACGGAGAACGGCTGCTTCGCCAAAACCGACGGACTCTCTCTCAAGACCGAGCCGGTCTTGTTCACGGCGACCATTGGTGGCGAGGCGTGGCTCGAGAACGTTTTCCTCGAGGCTGATGGCACGTTCAACTTCACCAAGGGCGTGCTTTCCGTGGACGACGTCAAGCGTCTTCGCGACATCCTGCTCGCCACCGGCGCCAACGCAGAGAACGTCGCCAAGTACATTGCCGGCGGCGTGAACGCCGAAGATCTCATCGACAGTCACGGCATTCCGGCCGACGGATGGGACTTCGTGGTTTGGACCCAAAATGGCCGATCGATCGTTCCGATGAGTTCGATTCCGGAGGCTGCAGATCTGCACAACATCCCGCAGGTGAAGTCGATGGGGATTCTCAACCGCGACGAGGGTGACGACGCCGCAATGCCCGGCATCCTTCGCTTCACCTCGCCGGAACAGGCGGCGGGCTACTTCATGTTGGGAGAGACGTCGAAGACCAGCGCTGCGGGCAAGGATCGCGGCAAGACGCGCTCGCCCTTCACCCAGCCGTTCTTTCCCGCGAAGCACGGCCTGCAGGCCAAGCGGTTCGCGGAGCTCGCGGCGACGATGCCAGGCGTGACCATGTGGCTGATGAATACCGGCTACATCGGTGGCGAGGCCAACGACATCAAAGACAACAACGCCCTCAAGATCAAGATCCGGCACTCGAGTGCGATGCTGGAGGCGTTGCTGAGCGAGACGATCAAGTGGAAGAAAGACCCGGACTTCGGCTACGAGATTGTCGACGTCGACGCGGTCGAGAACGCCGCGCTGATCGAGAAGGTGCCCGTGGAGATTCTGGACCCGCGCCGATTCTACGACGGCCGCGGGCGGCACGCCGACTACGAACAATGGGTCAGCCAGATGAAGGAAGCCCGTACCGACTTCCTGAGGAAGTTCGACGTGGCCGACGCCATCGTCGAGGCGACCGCCGGCTGAGCAGACCCAAAGGGTATCGCAGGTTTTGCGGGCCTCCATCTGAGCTGTGGTAACAGCCAAGGGCGTGAAGCGATTCGCGCTCATGCCCGCTGTTTTGGGCGCTCTGTTGGCTTTCTGCGTCGTCTTCGGTCCAACGCGGACGGCCTCTGCCGATCCGTACGACCTCGTGATCTTCGATGGCCTCTTCGGCGGCACCGTGGCGAAGTTCAACGGCCAACGAAAATGGCAGCCAACTCTTTGGATCGACGGCTCCTATGGCGTGGCGGGCCCTTTGCATATCGGCGGCTACTTCCAGTGGCTCGGCCGAAGCTGGCCACTCGACGACCCGGGTTTCGGCGGCGGCGGCATGCTCTCGCTTCGAGGCAACATCAAGGGCCTTCGTCTGACCGGCGGTTTCGCTGGTGGGTATCTCGGCGTCCCCTTGGTGAGCCGCGTGGAGGGCACCGGGACGATTAGCGCGTCTGTGGGCCTCGGGTATGGTTTCCTCACCTGGCTGGGATTCGAAGTGCGCGGCCGCTGGACGCGGTACTTCAAGATGCCGGCCGGGGCGCCGACCCAAGCATGGACCATCGAGGGCGGCTTCAGCTTCTTCATCAATTGACGTCATGGCTCCGGTAGACGCGTTGGTCGTGGGCGCTGGGCACAATGGCCTCGTAGCGGCGTTGATGCTCGCGAGGGCAGGGCTTCGAACTCGGGTTCTGGAAGCTGGCCCGGTGGTGGGCGGGGCATGCCGAACCGAGCATCCGTTCGACCGCGCGCCGGGCGTCGGACAATCCACCGGCGCCTACCTCCTCGGTCTGATGCCGCCAGAGTTGATGAGCGAGCTCGACATTTCGTTGCCGCTGATTCGGCGGGACCCCCACTACTTTCTGCCGACGACTGGGGCTCGCCATCTGATGATGGGGTCCGACCGCGCGGCGACTGAAGCGCAGCTTGCTGAGTTCTTTTCGCAGCGAGACGTCGAGGCGGACCGCGCCCTTCAGAGCGAGCTATCGATGTTGCGCGAAGATGTGGCGCACACGTGGCTCGAGTCTCCATCGTCGATTGAAGAGACGGCCGCGAAGCACGTGCGGCCGGCGCTGCGGGATGTGTTCGTGGAGCTGTGCCGCGGATCCGTCGGTGCATACCTGGCTAGGTTCGGGTTCCAAAGCGAGCTGCTCGAGGCGATGTATGCGGTGACGGATGGCTTCACCGGCCTCTATGGGGATTGGGACACGCCAGGAAGCGGCATGAACTTCTTGGCGCACAACATGTGCCGACTACCGGGGAGCGCCGGCACCTGGATGGTGGTTCGCGGCGGGATGGGCACCGTTACTCGAGTGCTTGCAGACGCCGCCCGAAATGCAGGCGTGGAGATACTCGTGGACACCGAAGTGGCCCAGATCGAAACCCGCGGAAGCGTCGTCACCGGCGTCGCGACAACGGACGGTGACGTTCATCGCGCGCGTGCAGTGTTGGTCAACGCCGACCCGTTTCGGATGATCTCGATGCTTGGCGATGGTTGTCCCAAAGATTTATCGGAACGCGTCGAGGGCTATCGGCGTCCCGGGTCGAGCATGAAGGTCAACCTCTGCCTGCGTGGCCTCCCGACATTCTCGTGCTTGCCCGAACAACGTGGACAGCACCGCGCGACCATCCACTTGTTGCCCGAGCAAAACACGCGGGCGACACTTCGTGAGGCCTTCGCACAGTGCAGGGAAGGGCGTCTGCCCATGAACCCCTCCATCGAGTGGTACATCCACACGACGCTCGACCCCTCGCTTGGAGATGCCGAGGGGCGGCACAGTTCAGCCCTTTTCTGCCAGTGGGTACCGCACACCCTAGCGGAGAGCTCGTGGGAGCAGGAGGAGAGTGCGTTCGTAGATAGGCTCCTCGAGATCTGCGATCGCTTCGCCCCTGGAACGTCCGCGCTGGTCGACGATGTCTTTACGTTGACCCCCCCGAAGATCGAATCGCACTTCGGTATCACCGGGGGCCACATTCACCACGTCGACAACAGCTTCGGCTTCGCCGATCGACTGCCCTACCGACTTCCGGTCGCCGGCCTGTACGCGTGCGGAGCAGGCTGCCATCCGGCTGGCTCGGTCGTGGGTGCGGCGGGCCACAACGCCGCGACTACCGTCCTTCGGGACCTCGCTATCTGTTCTTGAGATTCTCGACAGCGCTTTGGGCACGTTTAGCGGCCTCGGGGTCGCTCTTCTCGGTAGCTCGGATGTATTGCTCGAATGTCGTGATCGCCTTCTTGTTGTTCCCGACCTTCTCGTAGCAGGACGCTAGATCGAACAAGAGATCGGCTGGACCCCCGTCGCCCAGTTCGAGCGCCTTGATGTAGATCGGGATCGCGTCCTTGTATCGCTTCGCGCCCCGCAACGAGATGGCCAAGTTACGGGCGATCTCCGGGTCGTAGGGGTCGCCGGCGATCGCACGGTCGAGGGCCTTGATCGCGTCGTCGTACCGCCGCGCCTTGCGGAGCGCGACGCCGAGGTTGTTCAGCAGTCGAGGGTCGTTTGGGATGGACCGGAGCGCCCTTTCGTAGGTTGCGATCGCTGCGTCGTTGTTGTTCGCCTTTCGGTAGGCGACGCCGAGGTTGAGCCAGTTGTTCGAGTTCTCGGGCTCCAGTACCGTGGCCTTCTCCAGATACTTCAGGGCCTCCTTTGGGCGGTCCAGGCGCACCAAAACGACGCCCGCTAGACCGTACCCCCTGCCGTCCTTCGGCTCGAGATCGATCGCGCGTTGGAACGCAACGAGGGCCTCGTCGTACCGGCCCATCCTTCGAAGGATAGAGCCGCGCGTGAGATGGCCTTGCGCGTATTGAGGCCTAGCGGCGACCGCGAGGTCGATCTCTGCGAGCGCTTCCTCGTATCGCCCCTCCGCGCGAAGCGTTTTGGCGAGTTGGTAGTGCGCGTCCGCGGCATCGGCCGACGCCATCGGCGCCGCCGGATCGCCCAGCAATACCAGGGTCGCCAGCGACAACGCACACCAGAGAACCGCCCCCGTTCGTCGCACGCGGTGAGAGTAGCATGTGACGGCGCCCGAAGCGGTCGCAATAGTTCGCCGGGGGCCTCTAGATGCCTGAGTACAGCCAGCCAATCGCGGTCCGGAACACCGGCGGCATCATGCGATCGAAGAGGACCCAGGCTATGATAAGGCCCATCAGCGCGCCACCGCCGGAGAACAATCCGAACCACTTGTCGCGCAGTCGGTCATTCAGAACGAGGGGGACGATCGCGTAGCCGTCGAGTGGTGGTAGCGGGATCAGGTTGAAGCAACCGAGGATCAAGTTGATCGAAAAGAGCACGCTGCAGAACATGGCCAGCCCTTGCGCCACCCCTGATGGCGCAACGGCCAAGGTTTCGAGACTGATGCCTCCGCTCGGCACCGTGAAGTACCCGCCCGACACTCCGATGCGGATCGCCAGCGCTGCCAGGAGCGTGAGCGCGAAGTTCGCGGCGGGACCTGCCGCCGCCATTCCCGCCGCCCGTCGGGGGTGACGGCTGGCCCAGGTCGGATCGTACGGTGCGCTGGCCCAGCCGATCATCCAACCGCCGCCTTGGAGGAAAAACGACAGAATCGGTACGACGAGTGTCCCGAATGGCTCCCGCTTGATGTGGGGGATCGGGTCGAGCGTCACCTGCGCGGCTGCGGTGGAGTCGCCACCGAGCTTCCCGGCGAGCGCGTGGGCCGCCTCGTGACAGGTAAGCGATAGCAGGAACGCGGCGAGCCAGAGCGGGAGTGTGGCGAGAAGGTGAACGTCCATCGGCTCGGCGCAGCCTACTACGAAAGTGCCGTGCTGCTACATTCATGCGATGGAACCGATCATTGCGTTGTTCGACATCGACGGGACCCTCTTGCGTGCGGGGGGTGCCGGGCGACGTGCAGTCGAGCTTGCGGTCCAAGAGGTATTGGACGACCAGCACGTCAATCTCGAGTCGGTCGAGTTCGCGGGACGCACCGACCCATGGATCATCCGAACCGCGCTTTCGCAGCATCAAGTGACCGCCGACGATGCATTGATCGACAAGGTGATCGAGCGATACACGGCCCATCTTCCGCGCGAACTGGAGATCGCCAGTGCGTTCGAGGTGCTTCCGGGTGCATCGACCTTGCTTGCCGAGTTAAGCGTGCGTGATGACGTCGCCTTGGGCTTGGGGACAGGGAACACCGAGGCTGCGGCGTACGCGAAACTGGCGCGTGGCGGCCTGGATTCGTTCTTCTCGTTCGGGGGTTTCGGCTCCGACCATTCGGATCGGGCGGAGCTTCTTCGCACCGGACTGCAGCGAGGCTTGGAACGAACCGGAGCGCGGGCAGGCGGTGCCCGTGTCGTGGTGATCGGGGACACGCCCCACGATGTGGCCGCCGCACAGGCGATCGATGCGCACTGCATCGCCGTGACCACCGGCGGCTTCGACGGCCCCGCCCTACGAGAGGCGGGCGCGACCGTAGTGGTCCAGCGACTCCTCCCACGCTCCGCGATCGTAGCTGCGCTCCCCCTGTTCGGCCTCGCGCGAACCGGGTTCCAGAAATGGGTT
>CAYZDM010000124.1:0-7592 GCA_964476875.1 uncultured Sandaracinaceae bacterium
ATTGCCGCGGAGTATATGGAAGGCTCCGGCACCCCGCCACGGAAAGCCTCCCCGATGACTACGAAGAAGCGTCTCTCTTTTCTCGATCGCTACCTCACGCTCTGGATCTTCGTTGCGATGGGCCTCGGCATCGCGCTCGGTTCGTTGGTGCCGGGTTTCGCGGGCGCGATCGATGCCATGAGCATCGGCACCACATCGATCCCGATCGCAATCGGTTTGATTCTGATGATGTACCCGCCGCTCGCGAAGGTTCGCTACGAGGAAATGGGCAGGGTGTTTCAGAACAAGAAGGTCCTCGCCCTCTCACTCATCCAGAACTGGGTTATCGGGCCAGTCCTCATGTTCGCCCTTGCCGTGATTTTCTTGTCCGACAAACCCGAGTACATGGTCGGGCTGATCCTCATTGGACTCGCTCGCTGCATAGCGATGGTGATCGTCTGGAATGACCTCGCGCGCGGCGACCGGGAGTACGCGGCCGGCTTGGTCGCCTTCAACTCGGTCTTCCAGATCCTGTTCTTCTCGGTGTACGCGTGGTTCTTCATCACGTGGCTTCCGGCAAAGCTCGGCCTCGAGGGAGCGGTGGTCGACATCACGATCGGCGAGATCGCCAAGAGCGTCGCGATCTACCTCGGCATTCCGTTTGCTGCAGGATTCCTCACACGAACGACGTTGATCAGAAAAAAAGGCCGTGAGTGGTACGACAAGTCGTTCGCGCCCCGAATCGGTCCCATCACCCTGATTGCCCTACTCTTCACCATCGTCGTGATGTTCTCCCTCAAGGGCGACATGATCGTGGAACTCCCCTTCGACGTGGTGCGAATCGCCGTCCCGCTGCTCATCTATTTCGTCGTGATGTTTTTCGTTTCGTTCTGGCTCTCCAAGCTCGCGGGGGCCAACTACGAAGAAGCAACGACGCTATCGTTCACGGCGGCCTCAAACAACTTCGAGCTGGCCATCGCGGTCGCGGTGGCCACGTTCGGCATCCATCATGGGGCTGCTTTCGCCGCAGTGATCGGTCCCCTCGTCGAGGTGCCGGTCCTAATCGGCCTCGTCCACGTGTCGCTGTGGATCCGCGGCAAGTACTTCGTCGAACGACCCGTGCTAGGAGCCTAGAGTCATGAGCGACAACCCCGAGAGAGTCGCCGTCGTCACAGGCGCAAGCCGCGGAGTCGGCAAAGGAATCGCAATCGCACTCGGTGCGGCCGGCGCAACTGTGTATGTCACCGGTCGCAGTCAGGACGGCGGCAAGAGCCACCCTCTGGGGGGCACCGTTCAAGGTACGGCGAACGTGATCACGAACGCCGGCGGCCAAGGCATCGCCGTCGCATGCGACCACTCCGACGACGATCAAGTTCGTCAACTGTTCGAACGAGTCGCAGACGAACAGCAGCGCCTGGACATCTTGGTGAACAACGCCACCTCGGTCCCGAGAGAGCTCGCGAAGCCAGGACCATTTTGGGAGAAGTCCCTCGACCTGCTTCGCATCCTGGACGTCGGCCAGCGCTCGCACTACGTCGCCAGCTACTTTGCCGCGCCGTTGTTGGTGCGCACCGGCGGCGGTCTGGTCGTCTCGACCTCGAGCTACGGCGCGCGCTGCTACATGCACGGACCTGCCTACGGGGCGGGAAAGGCCGGTGTCGACAAGATGGCCATGGACATGGCGGTCGACTTTCGCGACCACGACGTCGCTGCGATGAGCCTTTGGCTTGGCTTCGTCCGGACCGAACGCAATGAGCCGCTGTTTCAGCACCCTGAGGCGATGAAGGGGCCATACCGGAAGTTCCTAGCCAACGCCGAGAGCCCCGAGCTCATCGGCCGCGTGATCGAAGCGTTGCATCGGGACCCGAAGCGAATGGACCGCTCAGGCCATGTGCTGATCGTTGCCGAGCTCGCCGAGGAGTTTGGCATTGCGGAGGCCGACGGGCGTCAGCCCAAATCCAATCGAGGGATCCTAGGGGAACCGCCGAGCCCCAGCACTGTGGTGGTTCGGTAAACAGAGTTGTCCAGCGGCTGCGACGGGCGTTGTGGGTGCAGACAATCGTGACGTCCGCAGGCTCGTTTTTGCTCGTGCTTGCCGTCCTAGGGTGAAGGCGGATATGGTCGACGGCCCCACCCCCCCAGGAGGCCTCATGTATCTCGTCACCGGAGCCAGCGGCTTCATCGGCAAACATCTCCTCGACTCGCTCGTGCGCAGGAACGAGACGATCTACTGCCTGGTCCGCCCTTCATCGACAGTCCGCTTCAAGGACCTCATCGACGAACGCTGGCCTTCCGCCCGCTCACAGATCGTGATCCTCCCAGGCGACGTCGGATCCCCCAATTGCGGACTAGCAGCGAAGCAACTCGACGAGCTGCGCGGCCAAGTGAAGCACGTGTTCCACCTGGCGGCGCTATACGACATGACGGCGGGCATGGAGGAAAGTGAGGCCGCCAACGTCGGAGGCACACGCAACGCATGCCGGCTCGCCGAAGCGCTCGAAGCCACACTGCACTACGCGAGCTCGACGGCGGTCGCTGGTGACTTCAAGGGCTTCTTCAGGGAGGACATGTTCGACGAGGGCCAGAAGCACAAGAGTGCCTATTTTCGAACCAAGTTCCTCGCCGAAAAATTGGTACGCGAAGAATGCCAAACCGCCTACCGAATCTACCGCCCTGGCGCGGTCGTGGGATCCTCCGTGAACGGCGAAGCCGACAAGATCGACGGCATCTACTACGCTTTCAAGTTGATTCAGCGCATGCGCCGCGCACTTCCGAGTTGGCTGCCGCTCATTGGTTTCGAAGGTTCGGAGCTCCACGTCGTGCCGGTGGACTACGTCGCGCGCGCAATGGACGCGATCGCGCACAACGACGACGTCAGGGGCAATACGTTCCACCTCACCGACCCGAAGCCTCACACGTTCGGAGACGCGCTCAACATCATCTGCAAAGCAGCGCACGCGCCCCAGTTCAGCGCGCGAATCGACCCGAAGGTGCTCAAGTTGGTGCCGCCGGGAATCGCAGCGCTACTTGGTGCGATGCCTGCCGTAAAAACCGCTCGCCGAGAGGTGCTCGCCGACATTGGCATCCCGGAATCGGTGCTGCCCTACGTCAACTGGAGGTCCTCGTTCGATACCCGCGAGACAGAGGCTGCGCTCGCCCGATCGGGGATCGAGTGCCCGCCCCTCGAGAGCTATGCCTGGAAGATTTGGGACTATTGGGAACGTCACATGGATCCAGATCTCTTTCAGGATCGGACATTGCACGGGCGAATCGCCGGCAAGGTCGCAATGGTGACGGGCGCATCGAGCGGGATCGGCGAAGCCCTCGCGATCCGCCTAGCCGAAGCAGGCGCGAAGGTGCTCCTGGTGGCGCGGTCACGTGAGAAGCTGGAGGCGGTCCAACAAACGATCGAACTTCGCGGCGGTGAGTCGCTCATTCATACTTGCGACCTGTCGAGTCCGGAAGACGCCGATCGCCTCGTGCGTGAAGTGCTCGACGCGTACGGATGCGTCGACCTGCTGGTGAACAATGCTGGACGATCGATCCGAAGAGGCGTCTCGCATTCGTACGATCGCTATCACGATTTCGAGCGCACGATGTCGCTCAACTATTTCGGCTCTCTCAAGCTGATTTTGGGACTCCTGCCTGCCATGCGCGAGCGCAAGGGCGGACAGATCGTCAACATCTCGAGCATCGGGGTACAAACCAACGCGCCGAGGTTCAGTGCTTACGTGGCCAGCAAGGCGGCGCTCGATGCCTTTAGCCGCTCGATCGCGAGCGAAGTCGTCGGGGACGGAGTGTGTATCACCACGGTCTACATGCCGCTGGTGCGCACCCCCATGATCGCGCCGACGAAGATCTACGAAGCCGTCCCAACGCGTTCGCCCGAAGAGGCCGTCGACATGATCGTCGACGGGATCGTCAACCGAAAGAAGCGCGTCGCTACCCGGCTCGGAATCTTCGGAGAAGTAAGCTACGCGCTCGCGCCCAAGCTCATCGACCGCGTCCTCAACACGGGCTTCCGCCTGTTCCCCGATTCGCCGAAGAAGGGATCCACCGAGGACCATCGGCCACCCGGACCGGAGGCCGTTGCGTTCGCCCACATCATGCACGGCATTCACTGGTAAGGACCCTTCGATCATGAGTTACCTCGCCGCGCTGACCGGACTGATCATCGGCGGGGGTTACGGATACGTCTCTCAACGGGGAGCGTTCTGCATGAACTCGGGGTTTCGGCTCGTCGTGACCGATGGGAACGCCACCAAGGTGAAGGCGTACGTTCTGGCGATCGCGGTGCAAATGCTAGCCGTCCCCCTGGTTTTCGCGCTGGGACTCTCGAAGCCAACTTATCCCGCGCTGTTTCCCATCGGCGCGGTGATCGGCGGACTTCTTTTCGGCGCGTCCATGAAGTGGGCCGGGAGTTGTGCGGCAGGGTCATGGTACAAGCTGGGCTCGGGGAGCCTCGGAGCCCTCGCCGCCATCCTGGGAATGGCCGTCGGTGCGGCCGCACTCGAGCTGGGTCCGCTCAGTAGCTTTCGCACCAGCATTCAGTCTGCCGGGCCGTCGGTGAGCGACACGGCGTTCGAGGCGTGGTGGGTCTGGGCCCCCATCGCGGGACTCGTTCTCGTCGTGGCGCTTTGGAGAGCCTCACCTGGTCAGGCGGGCGCGTGGTCGTGGCGTCGCACTGGTATCGCGATGGGGATCCTCGGAGTCATCGCTTGGCCGTTGTCGAGTCTCGCCTCCCGGGACTTCGGGATGGCCATTGTACCAGGAACGGTCAGCCTGCTGACGCATCCGTTGCAACGCTTGATGAGTTGGGACGTACTGTTCGTGTTGGGCATTCCCGTCGGCGCCTTCGTCGCCGCGCGGCGCGTCGGACCCGTCGCCATCTCGAAGCTGTCCGCCGCCAGCGCCAGTAAGCATTTCGCGGGAGGCGTCGGGCTCGGGGTTGGAGCATCGCTGGCTGCGGGCTGCACCGTGGGGCACGGCCTGACCGGAACACCGCTCCTGGCGCCTGGGAGCATATTGGCGATCGCGTCGATCTTCGTGGGTAGCGCCATCACCTCACTGTGGACTGCGTCGAGGCGCAGATCCGTGCTAGCCTAGGTGTGGTCATGCGTAGTCGGCTGCTCGCTCTCGTGTTTTCGATCCCGCTCGTCGCGGCAGGTGCGGCAGGCGTGGTTCTTCACGTTTGCCAGTCGATGGGCGGCGTGGTGGTCGGGGACTGCGGGTGTGACACGCCAGAACAATCGGCCCATTCCGGCCACGGCAAGCACAGCGGTCACGCAGCAAACGAGACCGAAGCCAAGCTGCAGAACCAGCCATGCTGCACGGTGGAGCTATCAGCCGCAGGTCAATTGACCGCGACCCAAGAGCTGGCTTGGCAACAAGTAGAAGAGGCGACGTTCGCCGTCGTCGCTCTGCCCACTAATACGGTCGCGACCTCGCGTGAGGCATGTGATCTCGGCAGCCTTCGAGAACGGGCTCCGCCAGGTCTTCACGGCCCCCCGATTTTCATCCGCAACTGTTCCTTTCTGAATTGAACCTGCGCGTCGCGCCGGAATGAGCGCCGACTTGCGTGCGCCAACAGAGGCGCCGCACGGCGACGTGTTCGCTCCACCGCGCCCTGAGCGCTGGTGAGCTGAGACGCGCCGCCCACGCAGTGGACGAGTTCAATCAGAGGAGGAAACGATGAAACGAAAGATCCCAAAGGGGACGATCGCGTGGCAAGCGCGGATCGCCGCAGGGCTGATGGTGGGAGTGGCGGGCTGTAGCGGAACGTACGAATCGGCGACGAAGCAGGATCTGGCCACTGCGGCGACGATCGTGGCTGAGGAGGATGACGGTAGTTTGGCGGCGGAGCCGCTCCTCGATGGAAGCTTGAACAGCTACGTGGCCTTCGCGCTCGCGCGCAGTCCGGAGCTACGCGCTTCCTTCGAAAGATGGCGGGCGGCGACGATGCGAATCTCCCGGGCGCGCCGTATTCCCGAACCCGTCATCAAGTACAGCTACTTCGTCCGCAGTGTCGAAACGCGGGTCGGACCTCAGAATCACAAGCTTAGCCTCATGCAATCGTTCCCGTGGCCGACAGCCATGAGTGCCGGATCCGACGCCGCGTCCGAGACCGCAAGGGCAGCGGAACGGCACTTCGACGCAGAGGCGCTGACGGTGAAGCAGGCGGTCGCCGATGCCTACTGGAGACTGTGGCTGCTGGAGGAGGAGCATCACCTCAAGAACGAACATGACATCGTGCTCGAAACCTTGGCTGGGACGGTGCGCGGGCGGGTTCGGACGGGTGCGGCGTCGCTCGCTGACCTCAATCAAGTCGAGCTCGGCGTTGCGCGACACCACGATCACCACGGCGCGCATCGCGAAGACCAACGAGTTGCCAGCGCCGATCTGCTGCGCGCGATTGGGGCGACAGAGAGGGAGCAAGGGTTGAGCGCTGACGATACGCCCTTCGAAGGTCTACCCGCGCTCAGCGAAGAAGCGCTGCGGACCGCTGCCAGGGAACATCCAAGAATCGAGGCCGCCGAGTTGATGGCATCGGCAAGCGATTCCCTGGTCCGAGTCGAGGCCGCAGATCGTGCGCCGAGCCTCCTTGCAGGCTTGGAGTGGATCGTCGTCGGGAAGGCGCCGACTGTGCTCGAGAAGAGCGGACAGGACGCCGTCAGTGTAACGGCGGGCCTCAGCGTCCCGCTATGGGGTCGAAACTATCGCGACGCCATGAGCGCGGCGCGGGCAGAAGGAGCCGCGTACCGGGCCGACCGTGATGCAGCGCTTCAGACTGCCGACGCGCAGCTCGCCGGCGCGACCTCTGCGGTGCGCGATGCACAGCGCAAGATCGACCTCTATCGAAACACGTTGATCCCACTGGCGGAAACCACTTTCCAGTCGGTGCTTGGCAGCTATCAAAGCGGCCGGTCCACCGTGGCGGCCGCGTTGCTGGCACAAAAAGATCTGCTCGAGCTGCAGTTGGACCTCGCCCGCAGCCGCGCGCTTCACGCCCGGGCCTGGGCAGTAATCGAAGCGGTCGTGGGTCGGCCCGTCGAAGCAACCGAGCAAGGAGAACGACCATGAACGAAGCCGCGAAGACCCGACTTGGAAAAGCCGCACCGTGGATCCTGCTCCCCCTCGTGGCGATCGCAGCCTTCGGGCTTGGAGGACGACTTCTCGGTGTCCCCGACTCGCCTGCACCCGTCGTCGATGCGCACGCCGACCACACGGAAGAGACGATCTGGACATGCGCGATGCACCCGCAGATCCAAATGCCGGAGTCGGGACCGTGTCCGATCTGTGGCATGGATCTGATCCCGGTCGAGCGGAGCACGAATCCGGAAGAGGCTCGAAGCGTCTCTCTCTCGGACCGCGCGAAGATTCTGGCACGCGTGCGAACGGCAAAAGTCGTGCGACTGGGCTCGGGCGGTGCGGAGCGACGGCTCCTCGGCCGAGTCGACTACGACGAACGAAGCCTGCGGACGGTCACCGCCTGGATCGGCGGACGAATCGATCGCTTGCACGTCAGCACGACCGGAGAGCGAGTCAGACGCGGGCAGGTGATCGCCACCCTCTACAGCCCCGAGGTCTACACGGCGCATCAGGACCTCATTCAA
>CAYZDM010000125.1:0-7585 GCA_964476875.1 uncultured Sandaracinaceae bacterium
AGACCCCTTCTTCACGACGAAGAACACCGGCGATCGAATGGGTCTGGGGTTGTTCCTTGCACGGACGCTCGTAGACTCGTTGGGCGGCCAGTTGATCATCGAGTCGGCCGCCGGTCACGGCACGACCGTTCGCGTCGTGCTTCATATAGTTGCACACGCCTCATGAACGACGCGATCGACAGCAGCACCCCTCAGCCATCGATCCTCGTAGTCGATGACGACGAACGCCTTCGATCCCGCATGGCGCGAGCCTTCGAGGAGCGAGGATACGAAGCGCAGCAAGCCGAGGGGTACGACGCCGCAATCCTGATCGCGGAACGCGAGAGTACCGAGTTCGCGGTGGTCGACCTTCGGATGCCGGGCAAGTCCGGCCTTGAGGTCGTTCGCGAGCTGCACCGAATCGACCCGGCGACCAAGATCGTGGTGTTGACGGGCTACGGGAGCATCGCCACGGCCCTCGAAGCGGTCCGGCTCGGCGCGACGCACTACCTCACCAAACCAGCCGATGTCGACGAGTTGATCGCTGCGTTCGGTCGGGGGGAAGATGCGGCCACCGAGGACATCGGGCCAAGCGAGAGCGAGGCACCTGAGACCCCCTCGCTGGCCCGCGTCGAATGGGAGCACATCCAGCGAGTTCTGACCGATTGTGGCGGCAATATCACCAAGGCCTCGGAAAAACTGGGAATTCACCGGCGTTCGCTACAGCGGAAACTGTCGAAATTCCCGATGCCTCGCTAGCCCACTGCGACGATTTGCCACGTACACCGCGGGGCTTCCCGTACCTAAGCTCCGGCGGTGAAGGAATGTTGGCTGATCGTGGCGCTCCTCGCACCGCTGGGGGTCGCTGCGGAGGCTTCTGCGTGCGGAACGTGCGCGGTGGGCGATCCGACCCTCACCGTCGTCGGCTTCGAACAACCCAAAGGCCAGCGTGTGCGCACCTCGGGAACGATTCGCCATCGGAATGACCGCATCGGCGACCCCCAGGTGGACGAGCTCCTGCTTTCTGAGCAACGCATGGAGCTGGCGGGTGCCTACTCCCCAACCGACCGTTGGACACTGTCGTTGATGATGCCGCTGGTCCATCGCCTGGTGAGCGCAGTCAACCTCGCGGAGGCGGACATCTGGGCGCCGGGCGATCTCGAGTTCAGGGTTCGCTCTGTCATTTGGCGCGACCGGAAGTTTGCCCCGCGACACCTGGTGAGTCTCGTCGGCGGTCTGGAGTTCCCGACCAGCTCGATCGAGCGCGACGCGCAGGGCGTCCCCATGCCCCTCGAATTTCAGGCAGGAACCGGCTCCTGGGATCCTATCGCGGGAGCGTCTTACACTATGTTTTCCGATCCTTGGTCGGTCTATGTCTCATCGACGGCGATCTTCCCAACACAGGGGACGGCGGACACCAATGTGGGCATCAGCTTCCGTCAAACCGCGCTCGGGCAATTTCAACCGTGGCACTTCCTGGCTTTCCAAGTCGGCGCCGAGTTCAGACTCGATCAACCTGGGTACATCCAGGGTCTCCGCGACCCAAACACCGGTGGACACATCACCTACGCGACGTTCGGTGTGATCGGTTTGCCGCAGGACAAGATACTCCTTCACCTAACCACGGCGGTGCCGATCATTCAGCGCTTGGACGGCAGCCACGTGGAGGGTCTCGCGATCACGGCAGGGTTGGTCTATGAGATCTAGTCTCGCCATCGCGGTCGCAGCACTCGGAATCATGTCGCTCCCGCAGTGCATGCGCGTCACCGACGGAATCGAAGTCGACGTCGCATACCAGCCTGCAGCAACCCCGGCGCAGGTCCGAACCGACATGGGCTACCGCGTCCGACTAGAGCGAGCGCTCATCGTGGTGGGGCGGGTCGAGCTGGTCAGGTGCGACAATTTTGTCTCGGAACTATGGGAACTTGTCGCACCGGCCCGCGCAAGAGCGCACGAGTTCACGAGCCCAACCAGCTTAGGTGTCCCCTTGGTCATTGATCTCGTCGAGAGTTCAGGTGCGGCTTTGTTCGCCGGGACCCTCCGGCCACCGCCGGGTCGGTATTGCGGGATGCGCGTCGTCGGGATGCCCGCCGACCAAGATGCCGCCGGATTAACAGACCAAAACCTTGAAATGATGCAGCACAGCGTCCTCATTTCAGGACAAGTCGAGGACGAGACGACAGGCGAGCAAGTTCCGTTGGTCGCCGCGATCTGGGAGGTTCTCGAATGCGAAATGCTCTTCGACCGACCCCTCGTATTCGACGGGCCCGTCCTCGAGAGCATCGCCATTCGAATCGACCACACGAAGTGGTTCGATGGCATCGATTTTGCACTGCTTTCACAGAGCGCGGTGCAACAGAAGGTAACCGAAAACGTACGGTCGTCGTTGCAGGCCATTCTTCCCAACTCAGGGACAGACCTCTAGAGACCGCGGAGAAAAGACAGATGAAGCAAGTAACACTCCTCTTGGCGGGCGTGCTCGCAATCAGCAGCTTGGGTTGCGGCGACAGCGGCTCGACGACTCAGGCCGTCGCGATCGACTTCAGCGCGATGGTAGGTTCCGAGGTATTCGAGTGCGGGACCACCTACGACAACCTGGGCGTGAACGACACGTCTCTCGAACTGAGTGACTTCCGCTTTTACGTGCAAGACGTCGAGGTCAAGAACGCCGATGGCGACTATGTCGCGGTTGAACTCGATGTGAGCGACTGGCAAGTCGAGAACGTCGCCCTCCTCGACTTCGAGAACGGTTGCACCGATCTGGGCAACGAGCCCATTAACGCCGTCGTGGTAGGCACCGTTCCGTCAGGGGCGTACGACGGGTTGCGCTTCAAGATGGGCATTCCCTTCGACCTCAATCACGACAACCCCGCCATCGCGCCACCTCCCCTGAATCTCACTTCGATGCACTGGAACTGGCAGGGCGGCTACAAGTTTCTCCGCATCGACTCCGGAACGTTCAGCATGACCGACTGGCGCATGCATCTCGGGAGCACTGGCTGTAATGGCGACCCGATCGCCGGCGGCACGACCGAATGCGCCGCCCCGAACCGAACCGAGGTCGAGTTCGATTCGTTCGACGCGGCCAACGACACGGTGGTCGCAGACTTCGCGGCCTTGGTAGCGACCGCGGCACTCGACGTGAACCAGCCGATGACCCCAGTGGGCTGCATGGCGGGTCCCAGCGATAGCGATTGTGCGCCGCTCTTCGACAGCCTAGGTCTTCCGTTCGACGGTTCGCAGCCCAGCACCCAAGCGTTCTTCTCGGTCGAGTAAAACCTCCTCGACCGAAGAATGATCCCCGGATCCACTCCAATGAAACCCATCCAAACCATTCTTATCTTACTCCTCGTAACGGCCGGATGCGGCGGCAGCGACGCCGCATCCGAGCCGGCGGCTTGGGTCTGGGACATTCCGGACACGATTCCCGAGCCGCGAGTCCCCGAGGACAACCCGATGACCGAGGCGAAGGTCGAGCTGGGGCGTTTCCTCTTCTACGACACCAAGCTGTCGGCAAACCAAACGCAGAGCTGTGGAACCTGCCACCAGCAAGAGCTCGCATTCACAGACGGGCTCGCCCAGGCGGAAGGTTCGACCGGCGACATTCATCCCCGGAGCTCGATGAGCATTGCCAACTCCGCTTACGCCGCGTCCTTGACCTGGGCGAACGAGGCGGTGGTGCTCTTGGAGAAGCAGGCCCTCGTCCCGATGTTCGGGGAGGACCCGGTCGAGCTAGGCATGGCCAACATGGAAGACGAGCTCCTTCGCCGAATGCGCGAGGATGAAAGCTATCCGGACATGTTCGCCGAGGCGTTTCCCGGGCAGGCCGACCCGATCAGCCTCGACTCCATCACCAAGTCCATCGCGGCATTCCAACGTCAGGTGACGAGCTTTGGTTCGGGAGTCGATCGATGGCAGCAGGGCGACGCCACCGCGCTCAACGAATCGGAGCAGCGGGGGATGGCACTATTCTTCGGAGGCACGAACGCTGCCGGCGTGGAAGACGCCTTCGAATGCTTCCATTGCCACGGGGGTTTTCTGTTTTCGCAGTCCTCCGATGACGCGGGGCAGGTGTTCGACCAGAAGTTCTTCATGAACAACGGGCTCTACAACCTCGACAGCGAGGGGAGCTACCCACCCGGTAACGAGGGCATCTACGACATGACCGGCGATCCTCTGGACAAGGGCCGGTTCAAGCCACCAAGTCTCCGCAACATCGCGGTGACCGCACCGTACATGCACGACGGATCGATCGAGACGCTCGAGGACGTCCTCGATCACTATGCACGCGGGGGGCGGTTGATCGAAAGCGGCGCCAATGCCGGCGATGGTAAAGACAATCCGAACAAGAGCGCGCTGCTCAACGGCTTCGCGATTACCGAGCAAGAGAAGCAAGACATGCTGGCGTTCCTCAATGCGCTCACGGACGATGACCTGATGAACAATCCGGCGCTCAGCGATCCGTTCGCCGAGTAGCACCCCGGGTCGTCAGCAGAGCAGCCTAGGTTCGCGCTCGAGTTCGACGCCGAAGCGATCGCGGACTCGTGCCCGGATCTCGTCCGCCAAACACAACAGATCTCGCGTCGTGCCGCCGCCGTGGTGCACCAGCGCCAGCGCATGATTGGAGGACACGCCGACGGGCCCACGACGAGTGCCCTTCGCAATGCCGGACTTCTCGATGAGCCAACCGGCCGCGAGCTTCACATCGCCGCCGTCCGTCGGATACTGGGGTACCTCGTCGGGCGAACTCACGAGTTGCTGCGCGACGGACTCCTCGACGATTCGCCGCGCCTCGGCCGGAGAGACGATCGGGTTCAAGAAAAAAGAGCCGGCGCTTCGCCGATTCGAGTCGGCCGGGTCGATGACCATGGACTTGCGGGCTCGGAGCTCGAGCACGGTGCGGCGGATGTCCGCGAGCGTTGCACCCGAGCCGACGTGCTTCTGAAGCTCCGCGTAGCGGACGGTGCCCTGACCGTTGGGGCGGAGGGCAAATCGTACCCCGCAAACGATCGACCGCTCGGGTTCATGCTTGAACACGCTATCGCGATAACCGAAGTGGCAGTCCTTCGGGGCAAGCTCTTCGATGCGAAGGGTGTCGCGCCGAAGGACGCGAACTCGCTGCACGACCTCGGCGACCTCCTGTCCATACGCTCCGACATTCTGAATGGGTGTCGCGCCCGTAGAACCCGGAATCCCGGTGAGGCACTCGAGGCCCGCCCAACCACGCGACACGGCACCTTCGACGACCAATTCCCAGGGCACGCCAGCACCGGCGTCGACCAATCCGCCTGCTTCGAAAGCCAGCCTGTCGATGCCAATCTGGATCACCAACCCATCGTACCCCTCGTCGGGCACGATCAGGTTCGACCCGCCACCGAGAATCGCGCACGATACGCCCTCATTGGTGGCCCACCGCAGAGCCTCGCAAAGAGCGCGCTCATCTCGCGCGCGGACGAAGTACTTCGCGGACCCGCCCAGCCCCAAAGTGGTGAGCGGAGCCAGCGGAACGTCGTGCTGAATGCCGGGGTTGGTCATCCGTGCTTGTCTAAGGTGCAGGTATTCTTTCGAGGCCGCCCATGTAGGGTCGGAGCACTTCGGGGATGATGACGCTCCCGTCTGCTTGTTGGTTCTGTTCCAGAATCGCTACGAGCGTCCGGCCGATCGCGAGTCCGGAACCGTTGAGGGTGTGCACGAACCGAGGCTTGCCCTTCTCTCCCGGACGGAAGCGGGCTTTCATCCGTCGTGCCTGGAAATCACCAAACCAGGAGCAGCTCGAGATCTCTCGATACGCGTTCTGCGCCGGCAGCCAGACCTCCAAGTCATAGGATTTCTGGGCAGCGAATCCCATGTCGCCGGCACACAGTTGGACGACCCGGTGATGGAGACCGAGCTTCTTCAAGATGGCTTCAGCATGCCCCGTGAGCGCATCGAGCTGAGCCTCACCCTCCTCGGGTTGGCAGAATCGGACGAGCTCGACTTTGTCGAACTGATGCACGCGAATCATCCCTCGCGTGTCCTTGCCGTAGCTGCCGGCCTCGCTTCGGAAACACGCGGTGTACCCTGTGTACGCGACGGGCAGATCTGACTCGGCGAGAATCTCGTCCGCGTGAAGGTTGGTGATCGGAACCTCCGCGGTGGGAACGAGGTAGAGGTCATGCCCCTGTGCTTCCGCCTGCGCCTCCCACTCTTCGTCCTTCGCCATACGAAATGCGTCTTTGGCGAACTTCGGCAACTGGCCCGTGCCTAGCATTGCGGTGTCTTTGACCAGGACCGGCGGCCACACTTCCTCGTAGCCGTGCTCGGTAGTGTGCACGTCGAGCATGAACTGCATTAACCCGCGGTTGAGACGTGAACCGTACCCTTTGAGAACGACGAAGCGCGAGCCACTGATCTTGGCGGCCCGCTCGAAGTCCAAGATGTCTAGCCGAGTACCAACTTCGACGTGGTCTCGAGCATCGAAGTCGAATTTGGGCTTGTCTCCCCAGACACGAACTTCGACGTTCTCAGCCTCGGTGAGGCCGTCGGGCGTGTCGGCGTGAGGAAGGTTCGGAAGGTTCAGCAAAATGGCTTCGAGCTCGTTCTCGACTTCGGCCTGACGTGCCTCTCCCTGCTTTATCTGGTCTCCGAGCGTCCGAAGCTGTTCACGCTTGGCCTGAAAATCTTCGGACTTCTTGTCGGCAACCTTGGCCATCGCCTGGCTTGCTTCGTTACGCTCCTGTCGCAGCGCCTCGACGCTGGTGATGACGCTGCGACGCTCATCGGCGAGTGCGCCCAATCCATCGAGCAGAGCAGCATCGGCGAAGCCACGGCGCGTCAGGGCGGCCTTCACATCGGGTAGATTCTCGCTCACATGGCGCAGGTCGAGCATGGAAGCGGGTCTACAACAGGAGCGCACGGAGCACCAGTCGCACGCTTGTTGGCGCAACGTCCAAAAGCTCCTAGATTGAAGCTGTGGGCAACACGGGCATGCTCGGCCGGCTAGGGGTCATAGGCGATGTTCACTGTGAGTCGGAAACGCTCACGCGCGTGCTCGACGTGCTGGAGACCATGAACGTCGATGCGGTTCTGTGCGTAGGGGATCTGATCGATGGGCCCGGGGATGCGGACGCGACGCTCGCCATATTGGCGGAACGCAACGTTCAATGCGTGGCGGGTAACCACGAACGCTGGCTTCTCGGGGGCGAGCAACGAACGCTCGAGAACGCAACGCAGCAGATCAACGAGACATCCCGCGCATTCCTCGAGGCGCTGCCTGTCATCCGGACGTACGCCACCCCAAGCGGGAACGCGATGCTTTGCCACGGCGTCGGCGAAGACGATGAGGCCTGGCTCCTCGAAGACACCAGCGGCTACGCGCTGCAAGACATTCCCACCCTCCGCGAGTTGATGCTCGACGATGAGGTGCAGTTCATGCTCTGTGGTCACACCCACGAACGCATGGTCCGGGTCTTCCCCGGTCTCACCGTGGTCAACGCCGGAACCATCTTCCGTAAGAACGAACAAGTCTTCACGGTGATCGACTTCAACGAAATGCTCGTCACCTACTACTCAGCCGCCCCCCCCAACACCGCGACCCCCCTAGAAACCGTCCCCCTCCCTAACCCCC
>CAYZDM010000126.1:0-7572 GCA_964476875.1 uncultured Sandaracinaceae bacterium
TCAACACGGCGTTCCAGGAGGCGAAGCTCGAGCTCAACGTCACGCCGCATGTGACGAGCGACGGCGCGGTGGCGATGGACGTGAAGATCACGCGCAATGAGCCCGACTTCGGTCGAGTCGGCGCCAACGGCGACCCGACGATCCTCGAGCGTGAGGCGATTACTCAGCTTCTCGTCGATGATGGAGACACGGCCGTCATCGGTGGCATCTACACCAGAAACACCGGCCGTAACGTCGACCAGGTCCCTTTCCTTGGTGACATTCCGGTTCTCGGCGTGTTCTTCAAGCGTCGTCGATTCCGAGAGGATCGGAACGAGCTTCTGATTTTCCTGACGCCCCGGATTGTGAACCGAGCGCTCGCGCTTCCGGAATAATCATCAACCTCTGAGTTGGCGGACAAGAGCCTGGCCTATGCGGCGTTCGCGAGTCCGTGACTGAGGCCGTGGTGCCCCGTATGCTTCCTGCCGTGCGTGTGTATCTGTCAGGGCCCATGGGGGCCGGAAAGTCCACCGTCGCGGCTGCTGTAGCCCGGCAGCTAGGGACCCGTGCGGTCGACTTGGATGCCAGGGTCGCGGAGCTGGCCGGCTCGTCGATCCACGATGTCTTCGCGAGGCAGGGGGAAAGCGGGTTTCGGGCGCTCGAAAAACAAGCCCTGAGTGATCTGCCATCCGATGCAGGCGTGGTGTCGCTCGGTGGTGGGACGCTCGTCGACGACAACACGCGCCAGAAGCTGTTGCGCGAAGGAATCGTCGTCACGCTCACGGCTGATCCCGCGGTGCTGGCAAAGCGGGTAGGCGAGGGCGGCGGACGGCCATTGCTCGGTGAGAATCCGCTCAGCGACCTCCAGCGTCTGTTGAAGGAGCGCGGAGCCGCCTACGCAGAGGCCCATGCCGTGATCGATACCGGCGCGCTCAGCCCCGAGGAGGTTGCGGCGGAAATCGTGGCGGTTCGAAACCGCTCACCGATCGTCGTCCCGCTCGGTCTTCGCACGTATCAAGTCGAAGTCGGGCGGGGGGTTCGCCATCGGGTGGGGATGCGCGCCAATGAGCATTCGGCTGGCGATTCGATCCTGGTGTTCGACGGGACGGACGACCGACCTTGGCCGGCGGATGCCATTCGCGACCTCACGTTGGCGGGCAAACCTCCAATCGAGGTGAAACTTCCTGGAACCGAAGCGCACAAGAACGTCGGCAGCGTAGAACTGGTGTGGGACCGCGCGCTCGACGCCGAGGTGGACCGGCGCGCGATTGTGATCGGCGTTGGAGGAGGAGTCGTTGGCGATTTGACTGGGTTTGCGGCCTCCACGCTGCTTCGCGGTGTAGCCCTTGGACAAATACCCACGACGCTGTTGGCGATGGTCGACAGCTCGGTGGGGGGAAAGACCGGTTTCAACCGCCCGCGTGGCAAGAACCTGGTCGGCACGTTCTACCAGCCCAAGTTCGTCCTCTGCGACGTGGACACACTGTCGACGCTTCCAAACGAGGAGCGCATCGCCGGTTTGGCGGAAGCCGTCAAGAGCGCGTGGCTCGATTCGGAGGAGTCGGTCGCGATGCTCGAAGCCGATGCCGATGCGCTGATGGCTGGAGACGCGGACGCCACGATCCGAGCCGTGCGGATGTCGATTCTTCTCAAGTCGCGGATCGTTCACGAAGACGAAACCGAGTCGGGGCGACGGATGCTCCTGAACCTGGGACACACGGTGGGCCACGGGCTCGAGGCCGCAAACGACTATCAGGGCATTCGACACGGGGAGGGTGTGGCCCTCGGCATGATCGCCGCCATGCGGGTCGCCGTGAAGCTCGGTCGGGGTCGCCGCGACGAGACTGAGCGCTTGACGCGACTCCTCCGAAGACTGGGTCTCCCAACCGACCTCGATCAACGACTGAACAGGCGTGCGCTCGAATTCATCGGAGCGGACAAGAAACGACGTGGGGATCGAATTTACTTCGTAATTCCACGTCTTCCGGGCCAGACCGAGATCGAGCTCGTGGGCCTCGACAAGCTTCGCGCCGCGCTCAGCCAAACCTAGCGTACGGAAATTTGGCGGCTTACCCTTTGGGTAGATACGATGAAACCACCCTTTGGAGGGGACTTATGAGTCGATTCATCCTCGTGACTATGACGCTCGCGGTGACGGTTGCCGGTTGCAACCGTTTCCCCGATAACGGACTTCAAATCGCGGCGAATGTACCGCCGAGCAGTGACTGTGTCTTCTCCCCGGAGCTAGATGCACGGCTCTTGCGAGGGCTCTACGATGTCCAGTACCGCGGCCCGGGAGGCGGCGGACGCGACTACGTGGTCGCCCCGGTGGTGGAGAGCTACCTCATCGACAACTCGCTGGAGTTTCAGGCCGATCAGAACAACCTCGAAGTCGACAACCTCGAGATCACGTTACTGCTGCCCGATGGATCCGCGCCGGTGTTCCCTGAGGGCTTTCCCAATCCGTATAGCGTCGACACCAGTGCGGTGCTTGCATCCGGAGTGGGCGCCGGTGCTAGCCCCTCCATGGATGTCGCTGCCGGTACTGGCATTCCGACCGCCTACCAAGGCCTGATTCTCAGCGCCCTCGCGGAGACCGGCTTCACGTCGGTGATTCTTTCGATTCGTGCGGGAGGGACCACGCGCGGTGGCTTCAGCCAACGTTCAGCGCCGTTCCGTTGGCCGGTTGATATCTGTACCGGTTGTTTGGACGACTGTCCCGACGCGGGCGAGGATGCGGATGAAAGCTGCCTGCCCGGCCAAGACATCTGGACCTACTGCACAGCCGGCGGCGCCGGTGGCACTGGTGGCATGGGTGGCGCAGGCGGCACCGGTGGAACCGCGCCATGAGAACGCGCTAGCGCACCGAGAACAGGTACGGCGGGACCAAAGCCACGTGCTCGCGCGCGAGGATCTGAAGCATGTCCGCCCACGACTCGACCGGAAGCGATGCGGCCAGCGGATGCAGTGCGAGCCAGCGCCGTTGTAGTATTTTCGCGTCGTCGTCGCCATTGCCACTCAACAGGTCGTTGATCGCGTCGATCATGCCCTTGGTGGACGGCCAAATCTCCACGGCTGCGTCCGGGGCCAAGCCAGCCGCCGCCCGAGCTCGGTTCAGCGCGCTGCTCAGGCCGGCCATCTCGTCGACGAGGCCCAGCGCCATCCCGTCCTGCGCGGTCATCACACGGCCTTCAGCGGCCGCCAACACGGCCCCTCGCTCCATCTTGCGGCCCTCGGCGACCCGATCGATGAATCGGTCGTAGGTGTCTCGCAGGAGGCCCTCGAAGGCCTGTCGCTCGCTCGGATTGAACCCGCGCACTGGCGTGGCCCACGCCGCGCGCTTTCCCCGCTGCAAAACGTAAGCGCTCACGCCAATCTCTTCAGCAAGTCCGGCGAAATTGAACTTGCCACCCACGACACCGATCGAGCCAACCAGGCTGTTCGGGTGAGCAAGAATCTCATCGGCGGCCGAGGCGATGTAGTACCCGCCACTTGCAGCCATGTCACCCACGCTGGCGATCAGTGGTTTGGATTCCGCAAGGCGGCGCGCCGCGTCCCACATCCGGTCGCTCGCGAGCGCGGAACCGCCCGGTGAGTTGATGCGCATGACGACGGCTTTGACGTTCTCGTCTTCCTCGAGACGCTCCATCACCCGGACGAAGGGACCGGATACGGCATCCCCCATCGCGTCGGACTCTCCGTCCGTGATGCTACCGTTGACGAACACCAAGGCCACTCGCTCGCCGCCGGCCTCGCTCTTCTCGGATTCCCCACCCAGTAGTCGAAGAAACTGGCGCAGCGTCAGTTGTTCCTGCTTCGGAAGCATGCGGGTACGACGAATCTCTTCGACGCCAGCCGCCTTTTTTGCCTCCTCACGAGACTCGCGCAGGTAGCTCACTGCGTCCACCAAGCCCGCTTCCAATGCCTCCGATGAGCCGTACGGCCCGGCGTCGATGAGCGCGTTGGCCTTGGTGGCGTCGCCATCGGAGCGCAGTTGAGTCGCCGCGGTCAGCGCCCCGTAGAGGTCATCGAGAATGGCGTCCATCGAAGCCTTGGCTTCCTCGGGCATGTCGTCTCGAATGAACATGTCGCCGGCGCCTTTGTATCGACCCATGTGCAGGATCTCGGCTTCGACGCCCACCTTCTCGAGGAAGGCGCGGGCGTAGAGCATCACGGCCGCGGGGCCGATCAAATCGAGGGTTCCCGCTGGCGACATGCTGACGCGGTCACACACCGACGCGAGCAGAATGTAGGCCACGTTGTCGGCGGTCTCGAAGTGGCAGTGCACCGGCCGGCTCTCCGACCGAAATCCATCCAGGGCTTCGACGATGTCGCCGACGCTGCCCCACGAGCCCTGGAGAGGTCCCACGCGTACGAACAGGCCCTTGACCTGCTCCTCCTCAGTCGCGCTCCAAATCCGTGTCAGCACGTCGTGGAGGGTGGGCTGTGGGCGGGCGAACGGATCGTGATCCGAGCCATCCGGAAAGGCGTTGAGAAGCCGAAGCTCGTGCACCACGGGCTCGTCCGGTCGTTCCTCCTTCTCCTCACTGCACGAGGTGCCAAACAAGAGGATGAGCAATGCGAGAGGCGTTAGAGCGCTACGGCGCGCGATGTGTTTCATGGTGTTGTCGGCTCCAACTCCTGCGCTGACGGTTCCACGGTGTCCGGCTCGGGCTGGGGCTCCGGCTCGTTCTCCGGTTCGGGTTCGGGCGGAAGCTTCGCGTTGGGTTCCAAGGTCTTGATCGCTGATCTGGCGGCGGCCGCATGACTTCCTGATGGACGCCGTTTCAAGTAAGTGTAGTACGCTGAGACGGCCTCTTCATTTCGGCCGAGCGTTTCGTATGTCTTGCCGAGGTTGAAATAGCCGTCTGGATGACCGCGTTGGGCCGCCACACGGAAATAGCGTGAAGCCATGTCGAAGTCTTCGATCCGTGTCGAAACACGGCCGAGCCCGTCCATGGCTTCGGCAGACCCGGGCCGGGCCTCTAGTGCGCTGTCGAAGAACGCGCGCGCGCGTGAGTAGTTTCCGCCGGCAAGCTCGGCGCGGCCCTGTCGCATGTACCATTCGTAGTCCCGCACCGGCGGCCGTCCATCGACGAACGCGTCATCTCCCGCAGCCTTGGCCAGCCGATCGTACTCGTCATACGCGGCTTTCTTCGGAGTGCGGCGCCTGGTCGTTGCCGAACGCCGTGCTGGCTTGGGCGTCGCGGGAGCCTTCGGGGCCGCGGTTTTCTCGGTCGACGTTTCCTCGACTGCAAGCGGCACCGTTTCCGTTGATGGTGCGGCATCCGGCGCGGCCACGGCGGCGTCCTGAGTCGCCTCCGTCACCGCTGCCGCCACGGCGACCGCGGCGTCTGACGTCACCGCGGCGTCCGCTGCAACGCCACCGTCGGAAGCCACGCCGGCGTCTGCATCGGCGTTCACGGCCTCGAGCTCTGCCCACAGCTGAGTCGCGACCGGATGTTCTGGTTGGTCGTCGAGGATCGTCTGAAGCGCAGCGCGCGCGTCGATGTCATCCCCTGCTGCGTGCTCGGCTCGGGCCAACAGCAACAGGTACGGAATGCCGTTCGGAGAGAGTTCAGCGGCCTGCTTGGCGCTGCGTAAGCCGCTCTTCAGATCTCCCCCGGACTCTGCGACGCTCAGTAGGGCGTCGACCCGGAAAAACTCCGCCGTGCGACTGAACGACATCGAGCGGGCTTCCTCCAGCATTTCGCGTGCCTTCGGGCTGTCGCCCGCCAAACGGAGTGCGTCGGCGCTGGCGACCTTAGCCTCCTGGTCGCTCGGATCGAGTTCGACTGCGGTCTGCGCCGTCGACAATGCGGCTGCCGAGAGGTTGCCGATGCTGTCGGCGTTGGCGCCGCTATCGATCTGAGCTTGTGCCGCCAGCGCATAGGCGCGCGACAGGCTCGCGAGGATCTCGGGGTCACGGTCTCCACCGGCCGCGATCGAACGACCGTACGCCTCGATCGCACTCGCATACGCCTGAGGATGCCCTTCGGCCAGAGCGTCATCTCCCTCGGTGGCGCCCGCCGCGATCAGGGCCGGGTCACTTCCAATGCCTAGCAATCGCGCGACCCGCTCCCACTGGGTGCCCAGCAGAGCGAGGCCGCCCACCACCACGACCAACAGGAGCCATCGAAGCGGCGACCAGCCGCGCCCGGGCAGATCTGGAATGTCGTCATCGTCGTCGTAGTAGGCCGGCGGTGGCGTACTCGTCCGCACCGATGACCGGGACGTCGTTGCAGGTCGCTCCTGAAAATCGGCGTCTTCCACGTCGACCAGCGGGGCTGTAGACGATGCGGCATCCGCGGTACCTTGCCTGATCGAATCCGTCGCGTAGGGCGACTCGTACGACTCAACCGATGCCTCGACTGAAGACTCGCCGGCAACACCCGTCGCGTCCACCGGCGTCGAGACGACGTCCGCCACATCCGAAGCCGTCGCCGCCACCTCGGTCACAGCCGCTGTGCCGGCCCCTGTCACCGCACCCGGGTCTTTCCCGTCGTCCGCCGCGATCGGCATCACGCGATTCACCGGCATCACACCAAGCAAGGTCGGCTGCCGCGGACGTCTTCCTGGCGGCAAGCTCGAATCCTTTGAGGTCGGCCGGGGAGGGACCGATGAGGCGGACTCGGGTGATACTCGTGGTGGAACTCGAACCCCCGCGGCCTGAAAGAAGGTCTCCAACTCCGGAATCGACCCGAGCGTCTTCCAGGCTTCTTCGCCTCGGGCGATCTCATTGTCGGGGGTCAGCTCCCCAGAGCCGATCCTTCGCTGGAGCTCCCGCAGCGAATCTATCGTGTCGATCGTCCCGTCGTTCAGCTTGAGGCGCCAGCTGCTGGTCGCTCGGTCTGCCTCGGCCTTGGCTCGGGGGTAGACCTTGAAAACATGTCCGCAATTCGTGCACTTCACGCTCGTCCCGCGTCCGGAAAGCAGCGTCTCGTCAAACTCGTATTCGGTGCCACAGCGCTCGCAAGTAACGTCCATCAGTTGAGAAGCCCCCTAGGCTCGTGGGTGTGTGCGGTTGGTGGCCTGAGCCGATCGTTGCTAGGAGTAGGCCTCAGATGCGTCGGGACCTGGCCGCGTTCATCGATCACACGTGCTTGCGACCCGACGCGGGCAGGCCGGATTTCGTCCGTTTGTGCAAGGAAGGTGTCCAGCACAGCTTTGCAACCGTCTGTGTCAACTCGGCCCACGTGGCGCTTTGTACCTCACTGCTGGCGGACCGCCAGCTCCCCATCACGTCCACGGCCGGGTTCCCGCTGGGTGCCAGCAGCCCGGCGGCAAAGGCAGCCGAAGCGGCACAGGCCGTCCTCGATGGAGCGTCCGAAATCGACATGGTTTGCCCAATCGGCGCCCTCAAAGAAGGCCAGAAGGCGCGGTTCGTGGACGAGATCCGCAGGGTCATCGACGCCGCGGACGGGGCGAGGGTCAAGGTCATCCTCGAAACCTGCCTTCTGAGCGACGCGGAGAAGCGACGCGGCGCCCAGTGGGTCCGTACGGCCGGGGCGGCCTTTGTGAAGACATCGACCGGTTTTGCCAGCGGCGGAGCCACCGAAGCGGACCTGAGGCTGCTACGCGAGGAGGTAGGAC
>CAYZDM010000127.1:0-7564 GCA_964476875.1 uncultured Sandaracinaceae bacterium
AAAAAAAAAAAGGGGACAGTCCCCTTTTTCAAAGGGTTAATCTTTCGATGGAGCAGGTGTACAAGAGCGAGCTGAATCGTGACGTGCCGCTGGCGCGACCCGACGAATTCGCCGCCGTCGACATCGGTTCATTGTCGGTGTGGCCGCCCGTGGTGCTCGCTCCGATGGCCGGAGTGACGAACTGGCCGTTCCGCGCGATCTGCAGGCGATTCGGCGCAGGGCTCTACGTGAGTGAGATGGTAACGGCACGTCCGCTCGTCGAGGGCAGAGCCAAGACCTTGATGCTGGCAGAGTTTGGCGAAGATGAGTCGCCGCGAAGTCTTCAACTGTACGGGGTCGACCCGCACTACGTCGGCGAGGCGGTGAAGTGGCTGGTCGGTGAGGGTCACGTTGATCACATCGATATGAACTTCGGATGCCCTGTGCCCAAGGTTACACGCAAGGGGGGAGGTTCGGCGATTCCAGCGAAGCCTCGATTGCTAGCGAAGATCGTTCGAGCGGCCGTCCAAAACGCGGCGGAGATTCCGGTCACGATTAAGTTCCGCATGGGTATCGACGACGACTTGCTCACCTACGAGGATGCCGGGCGCATTGCGGAGGAGGAAGGCTGCGCGGCGGTGGCTCTTCACGCGCGAACCGCGGCACAACTCTACGACGGCGAGGCGCAGTGGGATGCAATCGCTCGCCTCAAGGAACAAGTGCACTCGATCCCAGTACTGGGAAACGGCGATATCTGGGAAGCGCACGACGCGCTTCGGATGATGAGGACGACAGGGTGTGACGGCGTCGTCATCGGGCGTGGTTGCCTCGGTCGACCTTGGCTATTCCGCGATTTGGCGGATGTCTTTGCGGGGCGCGAGCCGCGGAATCCGCCGACGTTTGGAGAGGTCACTGAGATCGCGATCGAGCACGCGACGCTTCTGAGCGAGTGGGCGGGCGAGGCTTCCGCTATGCGCATGTTTCGTCGACACAGCAGTTGGTACACAAAAGGCTTCAGAGGCAGCGCCAAGCTCCGCTCTCGCCTCATGCGGGTCACCACGCTGCAGGAGCTTCGTGACATCCTCGGCGCGAGCAACCCCGAAGAGCCCTTTCCCCCGGACGCCATGCGCGTCCCTCGAGGCAAGACGGCGGGCCGACAGAAGGTCACCCTCCCGCAGGGCTTCCTAGAAACCCGCCTCACAGACGACACCGCCCCCACCTACGTCGACCCCGCCAGCGGCGGCTAACGGGGGACACTCCCCCCCTCCCTAAGTGCTTGGAACTAGGCGGGATCTAGCCGAAAGATCGCAGCGTCTCGTAGGAGGCGACCCACGGTTCCTCGAACCGAGGCTGCGATCTTTCACTGGAAAGCCGAGTCTTTTCAAGGCTTTACGGGGGTGGGGAGTGTCCCTCTTTTTCTATGTAACAGTTGTTCTTATTTTTCGTACATCTGTTATGTCGGGCCGCGAACCTATGAGAGACACGAAGAAAATCATTCTTGAAGCCGCTACTGGAGCCTTTGCTGAGCTCGGGTACTCCGGGGCCTCGGTCCGTGAGATCTGTGGGCGCGCCGGCGCGGCGCCGAACGCGATCAACTACCACTTCGGGTCGAAGGCCGAGCTGTACCGGAAGATCGTCGAAGGGTTTGCGTCGGAGCAGATCGAGCTCGCGGTTCGGATCCTGTCGACGCCGCCCCGTTCCTCGGAGGACTTCGCGATTCGCTTGGAGTTGTTCTTCAGCGAGGTACTCGATTGCTACCTGGACAATCGAGACACGATTCGAATCATTTATCGGGAGTTCGAGCAGCTCGCCCCTCACGGCACGGACGGAGTTGTGGGCCGCTTGACGCAAGTCAATGAGGTGATCGCGACGTTCGTTCGTCAGGCTCTAGAAGCCGGCATCGTTGGCGATGGCGTCGACCCCGACATCGTCGCGGGTCTCCTTCTGGACCGCGTCTCCAACCAGGCACGCTTCACCGACGCGCATGTGACGTTCTTCGGAGTGTCCACGCTCGACCCAACCTACCGCAAGCACTGGGTCCAATCGACTCTGCAAATCGTGCTGCATGGAATCTGCGGACCGGCGTCGCCGGCCGCCTAGACAACTGCTCAGGAGAATATCGAATGCTACAGATTACACGCACGATTGATATCGACGCGCCGGTAGACGCGGTCTGGAAGACACTAGCGAAACTCGACGACGTCCAGCGCTTCATCACTAGTGTCACCAGGTCTGTCTACAATACCGCCCAGAAAGAAGGCATCGGCGCGTCACGCACCTGCGACGTCGACGGATTCGGCACAGTCGTCGAGGAGATGGTCGAGTGGAAAGACGGCGAGGGTTTCAGCTTCACGATTGAAGGTGGCCCCAAGATGATAAAGAGCGCCGTGAGCAAGTGGCGGCTGGAGCGCAAGAGCGCCTTTCAAACTACGCTCCATGTCACGAGCACTATTGAAGTCCGATACGGTGCGCTCGGAACGTTGATGGAGAAGCTGGCACTGGGGCCGAAGCTGGGGGCCACCCTCACGGCCGTCGTCTCACAGGTGAAAGAGCACATCGAACGCTCGCAGTCGCCTGCACTACCCAACATCCAACAACTACAC
The DNA here is from genome assembly GCA_964476875.1 of uncultured Sandaracinaceae bacterium. Lineage (GTDB taxonomy): Bacteria > Myxococcota_A > Polyangia > Polyangiales > Houyiibacteriaceae > SG8-38. Next base: position 2,583 of record CAYZDM010000127.1, read on the forward strand.
GCACACGCCGTGTGAGCGTAAAACTTGCGTGCGCGCGATGCCACTCCTTCGAGTCAAGCCATGGACGGCGCACTGAACCGGGCTAGACTGCTTCGCTCGAAGGAGAGCGATGTCCGAGCGCATCGGCAGCACCGCAGTTCCTGGGCAATGATTCTCTCGTAGACCCAGAGCAAAGTTTCGCGGCGGCGCTTTCGAGTTGCCACATGCTGACCTTCCTCGCGCTGGCGGCCCGCGAAGAATTTGTCGTCGATGACTACGAAGACAACGCCACGGGACACATGAATCGAAATGCCGTGAAGCGATCACGCGCGTGGTTCTGCGGCCGAAGATCACTTGGGGCCGTGAAGCCCCAAATGCGGAGCAGCTCGACGCGCTTCACGAGAACGCGCACAAGCACTGCTTCATCGCGAACTCAGTGACGACGGAGATTAGCGTCGAACAGCCAGAGTGAGCCTACCTTCGCGCTCAACGACAGGGGCGAAATTAACCCCTCGAAAAAGGGGACTGTCCCCTTTTCAGCAGACGGCGCCTTCTGGGATGCATTCCCAGCTGATCCAGCAGAAGCCACAGTAGGCGCCCTCGCCGCAGCCCTCGGCTCGGCAATCGAATTGGGAGAGGCACTCGTCGAGTTCTGGCGTCTGGGTCCAGCCGCACTCGCCCCAGGGCTGTGTCTCGCACACGCCGAGCTCCTCGTAGCAGGCGAACTCTGGCAGCGCGACGCAGGGAGAAGCCGTGTCTTGTCTCGCGCAGATCTCTCCGTTGCAGCCTGTAGGACGGCACTCGTCCGGCGGGAGGCAAGCCCCCGCATCGGGCGGCAGGCAGATCCAGTCTGCGGTTCCGTCTGGTGGCTGGCAGTAGTCGCAGGTCCAGCCATCTTCGCAGCCCGCGAAGCGGCAATCACCTTCGGGCGCTACGCACCAACCGACGCACACGTCACACGCGGGGCAAGCCGGATCCTGTAGGCACACATCTGTCGCGTTGCAGTGCTCTTCGTCGCCACACTGCTCGGGGCCGTAGCACTTCGGCACGCACTCTCCGTGGAAGTTGAGAATGTGCGTATCGACTGGACAGTCGTTCTTGCACTCACCTTCGTAGGCCACTCGCGTGTGAGCGCAGCGCGCCTCACATTCGTTCCCGTAGGTTCGGCCATCGACACCGCAGACGGGCGAGTAGTTCTCCGGACAGCCGCATCGTTCACAGACCCCATCGTGTTGCGGACCCGCGAGGATGCCTTCCTGACAAATCCAGCCCACGGGGCAATCATAGTCGTCGTTGCAAACCCCTTGCTCGGGAATACATTGTCCGGCTTCACAGAAGTACCCGGGCGCGCAGTCGATGAGTGCGCACAAATCCAGGCACATGCCAGGCGGCGGAGGCTCCGGGAAGCTCTCATCCACCTCGTAGGGCGGTGGCACCTCGAATCGCTCGCAGTAGTGCCCGGGAGGACAGTCACCGTCGTCGTGGCATTCGCCGGTATGGTTTTCGGGGAGGATTCGGCATGTGAACTCGAGATCGCCGATCGGGCTCATCATCACGAAGCCCTGGAATGAAGTCTGCTCGCCGTCGCAGGACAGCACGCCTTCCCCTTCGAACGTGTCACCGAACACCGGCGGTTCGAGCAGCTCGAAGCTGGCGGGGAACCACTCACCGAGACGCATCATCTCATGCGGCTGAACGGAGATGATTCCGATGATGCCTGGAACTTTCGGAGTCTCGCACTCCGCTTCGAAGCCATCCTGCCAACGCGGATCGACGCGACACATGCCCTCCCCGAAGCGCTCCAAGCACTCGACGAACTCCTGTGTCGGCGTGAAGCCACACTGGCCATTCTCCTGCCGATCGCAGGTCGCCTGCTGATAGCACTCATAGACGGGGCGCCACTCGCAGGTGCTCGCGATATCCATCCCCTCCTCGACGCAAAGATGGTCGCTGCATCCAGCTCTCACGCATCCTTCCCCGGGAGGCTCTTCGCAGTATCCACCGTGCCGAACACCCATGCCGGCGCATCCAGCTTCGCAGGCGTTGATGTAGTTGCGTCCATCACCGCCGCACACCGGCTCAAACAGGCCGGGGCAGTTGCACCGAGTCGGGCCTGGGATGCACCAATACGCGTCCGGATCCAGAGGAATGCCCGCAGGATCGGTCAGTCCGTCGTCGCCATCGCTGGCAGGCGTCGGCATACAGTCGTCACCGACGAAGCAATCATCAGGAGACCCGCAGTGCATCGGCTCGTCGCAACGACCTCGGTGCTCGACATCGTGTTCGCCGCGAACCGCATCCTCGACCGAGTAAGTCGTGCCATTTTTACCGCAAACGAAGCCTTCCACTGGGCCGGCGCTCTCAGCACTCGTCGCACCACAACCGGCGACCGTCACTCCCAGAGCGACGATCACTACACAGGCTAACCAAGATCGACTCATTGCTTCTCTCCACACGCAGGGGGTCATCGTCGTTAACCTACGCAACTTTGATGCCAGTCTGAATGACGGAAAACCGCCCTGATTTCAGACCCTAGGGACTATGCCGGTGTGCCAGCCCGTGCCAGCCCCATCGGGATGCCGCGCAAAAAGTTCAACTTTGGCTGGCCAAGCGGCGCTCTAGCCGGGCCACTCGTCGCTCTGCGGCATCGCGTCCCTCTGCCAAGAACGTGCCAGCCGCATGCGCTAACGCCTGACCAAGATCCTTGCGACGATGCTCGTAGTGTTTGGAGAGCGCAAGCTGCACGGCTGCACGCATCTCCTCGTCGTCGGCCGCCCCGAGCGCGTCCAGGAGCGCCCGCTCTTCGTCGTCCACGTCGCCGACACGACGCGCCATCCGAGCCTTGAGCATGCACGCCTCGACCGTGCACTCAGACAATCCACCACCTCGTGCGGCCGCGTCCGCAAAGGAGCGCGCGCGCGCCCTGTCCCCCGTCCGCTCGGCCACCTTGGCATAGGCGAGGTGATCGCGGGGGTCATCGTCACCGTGAACCTCATCGAAGTGACTGACGAGCTCGGCAACCAGTGCGGCCAGCGCGATCAGGTCGTTCGCGTTGTGTTCGATCACTTTGGCGATCGGAGAGACATCGCCTCCATCAAGGTAGTCGAAATACAGCTGTGGGATCAGCGCCCCCGACACATCATCCTCTCGATGCATACCGAGCACTTGACGCTCGAGCTCCACCAACCTCACCGATTTGAGTCGCGACTTCAACACCCGACGCGCGCAATGCAGCAAGTCGAGATGCGGGGGCAACACCGGCGCCTTCACTCGGTTCAGCACGAATCGCGTGCGCAACAATGGCCAGTCGAATGTCTTGCCGTTGAAAGAGACCACACAAGAGCTCTGCTCCACCCGCTCGCGCAGCCAATGCAGCATCGGCGCCTCGCGACCGAGCTCTGGCAAAAACAGCTGCTGGATTCGCATGGATTGGTCTTCGAACCACGCAATGCCGATCAAAAATGGAACGGTCCCCGTCCCGCCCGCAAGCCCGGTAGTCTCTGTATCGAAGAACAAGGCGCGCTGCAGATCGACACCTTCGAGCGATGGGTCGAGCGCGAGCTGCGCGAGTCGTTCCGTCGACACTTGCAACGCGCGTGCGATTGGCGATCGACCATGATGATGGCGAGGCTCGAGATACTCATCGATCATGTGAAGCTCGCCATGCTCGGTATCCTGCCGCCGACCCGGAAGTGCGCCTCGGATGCTAGCGACGTCGAGTTGTCGCGGAGTCGTTTGCGCCAATCGCGCCAGGCTTCGTTTAATCGACATCCGGCCTCAATGGATAGCTCTTACGCCAACGGCGTCCAGCAAGCCGAGCACCAATCGCTTGCGCGCGGCTTCGGGTTCGTCATCACTCGAGGCGTCGGGACCGATGCAACCAGGACAGCCTTCAGTGCATTCACAGCTTTCGATCAGGTGCCGCGCGCGGCGTAGCAACTCTTCGCGCTCCTCGAACAGGCGCGATGCGAGACCGATACCCCCGGCTACGGTGTCATAGAGGAAGATAGTTGGGTCGAAGCCCGGCCCCTGGCCCTTGCTCGGCGGCGCGTCGTCTTCATTCCGGCTGCCGAGGGTTCTCCCGAGATCTCTCGGGTCGATCATCAACCCGACCGCGCCCACCACATGCATCGCTTTAGAAAGCCCCCTCAATGCGTCGACCACGACCGCCCGCGGCTCCGGCTGACTCTGAACGAAATCTTCTGGAAAAGTGAGCCAAAACGCGGTCGTGTGCTTCTGCATCTCTGGCAGGTGAACCTCTCCGTACCCGACGTTCTCGTGAGTGTGGAACTTGATCTTCTTGTAGCCCACGACCTTCTCGATGACGCTGACGTCGCCGAGCCCGGCATCGAGCGGCACCTCGCCGAGTTCGATCGTCGAGCCTTGGTCTTGCTCGAGGACCGCGACCTTGCTGTGTGTCATCGCGGTGGTGTAGTAGTCAGGCTTCACCCGCCGAACGAACGCCTTGTGGTTGTCGAAGTCGAGACGTTCAACTTGATACTGTCCGCCCTCGTGTTGATAGATGGCCTGCTCGTGCAGCATCGTGTGAGTGCTCCGCCAATCCATCTCTCCAATGGTGCGATCCCCTTCGAGATCGACGATGACGAAATTGTCCCAGCTCGCGCTTCGCAATGACACGTTGTTCGCCGGATAGCTGTCGGACGCCCAGTGATAAATCGAACCAGCTGCAGTGGTGGTGGGATGCACGACTCCGTTGTCGGCCAAATAGTCGAGCGCCTCGCCCAACGACTCGTCCGGAAGGTCGCCAAACACGTCGTTTGGCTCGAATGGCAGCTCGAACGCGGCGCACTTGAGGTGCTGGATGAGAATCTCGATGTTGTCAGGATCGATGCGCGCGTGTTCGATCGGCGCAGAGACGAGCTGGCGCGGGTGGCGCGCCATGAACTGGTCAACGGGATTGCTGGACGAAACCAGTACGGCCAAGGATAGATCACGGCGCCTCCCGGCCCGGCCGAAGCGCTGCCAGAGCCCAGCCATCGTCC
>CAYZDM010000128.1:0-7547 GCA_964476875.1 uncultured Sandaracinaceae bacterium
ACGTTCAGGTAGAGGCAGTCTTCGCTCGACACGAAACCGGGGATCGGAAGACCGTTGAATGGCGCCTGAACGCAACCATTGGGTCGCTCGGTCGCCGCAAGCGTTTCAGTCCAGACATCGGGTGCGGTCGGCGCTTTCCATCGAAGCGCACCGACCGGAGGTGCCGCGTACGGAATACTCCGGTACGAATAGACGCCGTCGCCCTCGAGCCCTTCCACGGGGCCGGTGTTGGTTTGTACCGCGAGCGCGCGCGCGCCGGAGGCTCCGCCGCTTCCCCCCGTACCATTGGTGGCACCGGTACCCGAATCGTTGCTGCCGCAACCCGCCAGCGTCGCGCAAAGGGCGACACCCACAAAAATCAATCGTCGACGCATCTAAGACCTCTCAAACTAAGGCCGCGAAAGCTAGGTCGCGAGCGCTGCCCACGCTAGCCCACATCCGTCAGCCCGCGAAAACCGCGCGATCCTTGGCCCAATCTCGGAGGGCATCGATACGCTCTGCCATCGTGACCGAAAGCGGTCTGGTCAGCTCGACCTCGTCAGCAATGGCCTCGGTCGTCAGCTCTTCTTGGCGCGAGAACGCGGTGTACAGCGCCGACACCACCGCCTGCTCAATCTCGGCTCCGCTGAAGCCGTCGGTGAGATGGACGAGCCGCGGAAGATCGAACTTGGCTGGCTCACGATTCCGTCGCTTCAGGTGGATCTCGAAGATACGCTCGCGCGCGTCGTCGCCGGGCAGGTCGACGAAAAAGATCTCGTCGAAACGCCCTTTGCGCATCAGCTCCGGGGGCAGCTTCGAGATATCGTTTGCCGTCGCAATGACGAAGACGCTTTCCTTCTTGTCTTGAAGCCACGCGAGGAAAGTTCCGAATATCCGTTGCGCGGGTCCGCCCTCGGCGTCCTCTTGGGACAGCGCTTTTTCGATCTCGTCCATCCAGAGCACCACCGGCGCCATCGCCTCGGCAAGCTTGATTGCACGCTTCAGGTTCTTCTCGCTCTCGCCAACGTATCGGTTGTAGAGGTTCGATGGATCGAGACGGATCAGCGGCAACTTCCACTCCGCGGCCACCGCCTTGGCGCAGAGGCTCTTGCCACACCCCTGGACGCCGATCAGGAGCAGCCCTTTCGGAGGCGAGAGCCCGTACTCCTTGGCCTTCTTCGGATCCTCGAAGGCCGCCTGACGTTTCCGCAGCCAGCCCTTGAGCTCCCCGAGACCAGCAACGTCGCCCATCTCATGTTCGTGCGGAAAGTACTCCAGCACCCCTGAACGCTCGATGATCTGGCGTTTGGCGTCGAGCACTCGGACGAGGTCCTCGCGGCCGAGGATCCCGTCCTCGATGACGGCCTGGGTAATGATCTTCTGAACCTCGAAGAAGGTGAGGCCGTGCAGTCCGGACAACAGCTGAGAGACATCGGCGCTCGAAAGCTGCACCTTGACCGGAAGCCGCAGAGCCAGGTCGCGGAGGACCGCTTGAACGAACGAGTGATACGCCTCGGGTGAGGGCGCGTGGAGGTCAAGCGGCGTGAACATGTGTTCGATGGCCGGCGGGATGTCCATCGCATGCCCGGACACGACGATCGCGCCGCGATGTCCGAAGTACTTCTTGTGAATGTTCTTGATCAGCGCAATGACCGCGGGCTCGTGCAGGTACGGCCCCAGGCCTCGCAGATGAAAGATCGCCTCGAGGTTGGAGCGCTCGATGAAGGCCAGGGCCTTTTGGGGCGGCCCGCTCTCCGGGGTATGCCCGGGCTCGGGCAGCTCGCGGCATAGTCCGTCGACCTGCGTCCACGAAAAGAGCGGCAGGCCAGTATGCTCGGCCGCATGCTCGAGCAGGACGTGAACCCTCTCCTCCTCGACCGTATCCACCAGCAACAACGGGTGGTGCGCACGAATCAAGATCTCCAGCTCGCGTAGCTGGTCATCCGATGGCGGGACTGCGGCAAGCACGATGGCAGGATCGGGGGTCGCCCGAGGGGTGTCAAACTTGTGCGGATTCCGCGGTTTGACAGGCTTCGAGCCGAATCTACACTCGGCGGCATGGCAACTTTAGGCGATAAACTACTCGACAAGCGAATCGTGGAACGCAACATCGCGAAGGGCTTGATTTCGAAAGCCGACTACGAGAAGCATTTGGCAGACCTCGCAGACCGCGAAGGTGCCTACGACAAGGTCGAGATCGACCCGAACGATCTATCGGACGACAACACCGCGGAGTAACTCTCATGAGCGAGGAAGACACCGCACCTTCGAGCATCGATTTCAACACCTTTGTCCTGTCGTTGAGCACTTCCGCGCTGATGCATCTGGGCGTCCTGCCGGGTGCCGAAGACGACGCGACCGTCAACCTCGCGCACGCCAAGCAATCGATCGATTGTATCGCTCTCCTCGAAGAGAAGACCCGCGGCAATCTCACCGGCGAGGAGGAGCGCCTCGTCAGCGAGCTCCTCTATGACCTCCGCCTTCGCTTCGTCGCTGCAACCAAATCCCAGGGCGACAAGCCTTAAAGTAGGGCGGCGACCGCGCTGGGGAGAGGGGTTCGCCAGGCGTCCAAGCTCAGGTATGCTCGGTGGATGAGCGGCAAGACCAGCACCCACTACCGAACGTGCAACCTCTGCGAGGCGATGTGCGGTGTCGAGGTCGAGATCGAGGGCGACCAAGTTCTCTCGGTCCGCGGCGACGAGCGAGACGTCTTTAGTAAGGGGCACATCTGTCCCAAGGCGGCCGCACTGAAGGACCTGTACGACGACCCTGACCGGCTGAGGCAACCGGTTCGTCGCGTCGGAGATCGGTGGGAACCGATATCCTGGGACGAGGCATTCACCGAGGTCGTGGACCGCATCGAGAAGGTTCAGGAAGAGCACGGACGGGACGCGGTGGGGGTCTACTTGGGCAACCCGAACGCGCACAATTTCGGAACGATGGTGTTCGGCCCTCCCTTCCTTCGTGCACTCAGATCGAAGAATCGATTCTCGGCGACCTCCTGCGACCAGCTTCCCCTCATGCTCGCCTCGTACTTCATGTACGGGCACCAGCTTCTTTTCCCCGTGCCCGATGTCGATCGAACCGACTTCATGATGATCATCGGCGCAAACCCTCTTGCGTCCAACGGAAGCATCATGGCTGCGCCGGGCATCAAGAAGCGTCTCGAGGGCATCAGCAAACGTGGCGGCAAGTTGGTGGTGGTCGACCCGAGGCGCTGCGAAACCGCCCGGATCGCGGACGAGCACCTGTTCATTCAGCCCGGGACCGATGCGCTCTTCTTGCTCGGCCTTCTTCACGAGGTTTGCGCGACAGGCATCGATCTTGGTCGCGTCGCCGGCAGCGTGATCAACGCCGAACGCATCGTCGAGATCGCGAAGGCATATCCCCCCGAGCAGAGCGAAGCAATCACGGGTGTACCCGCCGAGACGGTGAAGCGCCTAGCGCAGGAGCTCCGCGCGGCCCCGAAGGCGGTTCTCTATGGGCGCGTTGGCGCCTGCACGCAGGAGTTCGGCGGGCTCTGCATGTGGCTCATCAACGTGCTCAACGCGGTGACCGGCAACTTCGACGAGCCCGGCGGTTCGATGTTTGCGTCGCCGGCAATCGATGTACGGGGAACGGCCGGAGGGTTTGGGGCCGGGCGTGGCTCGTACGGACGTTGGCGAAGCCGGGTGCGTGGGCTTCCGGAATTCGGCGGAGAGCTGCCTTCTTCCGCGTTGGCAGAGGAGATCCTCACCGAGGGCGAGGGTCAGATTCGGGCGATGATCACGATCGCGGGAAACCCGGTCTTGTCGACCCCGAACGGCGGACAGCTCGACCGTGGGTTCGCTTCCCTCGATTTCGCCGTCTCGATCGACTTCTTCATCAACGAAACGAGCCGCCACGCCGACATCATCCTGCCTCCGGTGTCACCGATTCAGCGCAGTCACTACGATCTCGCTCTGTATCTCACCGGCGTACGCAACGTGACGAAGTACTCACCGGCGCCGTTCAAGCAGAAGAAAGGCGAGCTCGACGATTGGCAGATCCTCACCGAGCTCAGTTGCCGACTCGCTGCCCGTCGACATGGCAAACTCAGCAAGCGATACCTCACGGCTCGAGTCACACAGAAGGCGGGCCCTGAACGGGTGCTCGATCTAGGACTTCGACTCGGGCCCTATGGCAAGCGACTCAACCCCCTTGGAACGGGCTTGTCGCTCGGTACGCTCAAGAAGAACCCCCACGGGATCGACCTTGGGCCTCTGCAATCGACCGTTCCTGGCGTGTTGCCCAAGGAGCACGGTCCTATCGATTTGGCGCCCGACCTCTTCGTCGATGACCTCGACCGGCTGCAGACGCGGTTTCTCAAGAGCGGCGCAGCGCTGACCGAAGGGCAGCTCCTTCTGATCGGCAGGCGGCAGCTTCGAAGCAACAACTCCTGGATGCACAACAGTCAGCGTCTGATGAAGGGCAAGCCGCGTTGTACCCTCATGATCCACCCGGACGACGCGGCGCGGCTCGGCGTGAAGTCCGGAGACGACGTGACGGTGAGTTCTCGGGTCGGGCATGTCACCGCACCGGCAGACATCACCAGCGACATGATGCCCGGTGTGGTGAGCCTTCCTCACGGCTTTGGACACGGTCGCGATGGCGTTCAGTTGAGCGTGGCGACGAGCAAGCCCGGTGTGAGCGTCAACGATCTCACCGACGACCAGCTTATCGACGCACTGAGCGGCAACGCGGCGTTCAGCGGCGTCCCAGTGACGGTCAAGGCGGCCGCGCAAGTCGTGGCGGCCGAGTGAGCGACAGCCGCGGACACACGAGTGCGGACGCGAACGAACGCTAGCGGCGGCGCTTCGTCGGCAAGCGAGGGTACCTGATGGGCACGGGCACCGGTGCTTGCTGTGGGCTGAGCAAGCTCTCGACCGCCTCGGCCAAGGCATCCAGCATCTCGCGCACCCGATCAGAGAACTTTTTCGTCGTTCCGGCCATCTTGCTTTCATAATGGGCCCGCTAGTGACCCTGTCAACACCTCTCCTAAGATTGCTTAGCAATTCGCCTACAACGGAGCGCAGATGCATGTTCACCTGATTGGAATCGCAGGAACGGGGATGAGCGCGATGGCCGCGCTACTCGTCGAAGCGGGGCATCGTGTGAGCGGAAGCGACACGGCGTTCGACCCACCCGTCGGTCCATATCTGCAACAACTCGGCGTCGAATGTCGGGACGGTTGGGAACGCTCGAACCTCGATGGTGATCCGGACCTGGTGATCGTCGGGAACGTATGCCGTCGTGACAATCCCGAAGCACAAGAGGCGATGACGCGCGGACTTCGCACCGTCTCGATGCCGGGGGCGCTGGGCGAACACGTGCTGCCAGGTCGCAAGCCGCTCGTGGTCGCGGGAACGCATGGCAAGACCACGACTTCGACGCTGCTCGCGTACCTATTGCGACAAGTGGGGCTTGATGCCGGGTTTTTCATTGGCGGAATACCCCTCGATTTCGAGCGCAGCTCACGGCTCGGGAGCGAGGGAGCGCCTTTCGTGATCGAGGGGGACGAGTACGACAGCGCTTTCTTCGAAAAGGTGCCGAAGTTCTGGAGCTATCAGCCTACCGCCGCGATTCTGACATCGATCGAGTACGACCACGTCGACATCTTTCCGAACCCCGATGCCTACATCGACGCGTTTCGAAAGTTCGTCGCTCTCATTCCGAAAGACGGGTGGCTGTTTGCATGGGCTGGTGACCCATTGGTCCGCGAAGTAGCGGCCGCAGCGGCGTGCACCGTTCGGTTCTACGCGCTCGACGGGGACGACTGCGGCGGTATCCAACCCATGTGGCTGGGCATGCCCGCTCCCGGCGCCACGATGGATCTCTTCGGGGGAGGGTCGTTGTGTGGACGCGCGAACCTTCCACTGGTCGGACGCCACAACGCCCGCAACACGGTTGCTGCCCTGGCGATGGCAAGTGAAGCCGCCGGTGCACCGCTCGACCGACTGCTCGCCACCCTCCCCGACTTCCGCGGAATCAAACGCCGACAAGAACTAGTAGGCATCGCCGGCGGCGTTCACGTCTACGACGATTTCGCCCACCACCCGACGGCGGTGAAGGAGACGCTCGCCGGCTTCCGAGAACGAACCGCGGGTCGGCTGATCGCGGTGTTCGAGCCAAGAAGCGCAACCGCGTCAAGACGCCTTCACCAAGACGCTTACCCGGAGGCTTTCGGACCTGCAGACGTGAGCATCCTGGCACCGGTAGGACGAAGCGAGATCCCGTCGGAAGAGAAACTCGACACCGAAGCCATCGCCGCCGCAATCACCCGCAATGGCGGACAAGCAAGAGCGTGCAAAAGCGTGAACGAAGCCGTCCACGCCGCGGTCGACGTAGCCCAACCCAAAGACACCATCGTAGTCATGTCAAACGGCCGCTTCGAAGACGCCCCCGACCGAATCCTACTAGCCCTAACCAACCGTTAAGGGGGACAGTCCTCTTTTCGAAGGGTTAATTCACCGACCGCGTATTGCAGCCTAGGACTGTGGGTACGGCGCCGTCGCATTGCCGGCGTCCTTCCAGCCGGTGATGCCTTCGCGCATGATGTGAACGTGTTCGTACCCATTGCTGGCGGCGCGCTTGGCCGCGGCATCCGACGCCGTGCAGAACGTGTTGGAGCAGTAGAAGATCAGATCCTTGCTCTTGTCCTCGGGAAGCTGCGCAAGCTCGTACTTGGACGACGAGGTCAGGATGACTGCGTTGGGGACAGTGCCGTGCTTCTCGCGCGTACTCAGCGAGTTGGCGTCAATCGCGACCGCGCCGGAGCCGAGAGCCTTGCTCGCGTCTTGGACAGAGATCTCGGGAGTTTCCACGGGAGCGGCTTCGCTCGAACCGGCAGGGCTGGTGTCTTTGCACCCGACCAGGAGCAAAGTGAGGGAGAGGGAAAGCAGTAGTGTTCGCATGAGGAGAGCCTAGAGCCACGCTGGCGGCAAGCAAGGTCCGCGGCTTCCGCCTTCGCTCCGGCCTTGGGGCTTTCGGGCACTATCGCCGCATGCAGCTGCGAGCGGGTACGAGCGGGTACGAGCGGGTACGAGCGGCCTTAGCTACAAGGAGTGGAAGGGACCCTTCTACCCCGAGAAGCTGCCGGCGAATCAGATGCCCGGGTACTACGCCGAGCGTCTGTCGACCGTAGAGATCAACAACACGTTCTATCGGATGCCCAAGAGAGACATGCTCGCAAGCTGGGCTCGGAAGGTTCCCGACGACTTCGTGTTCGTACTGAAAGCATCGCGCAAGATCACGCACCACGCGCGCCTAACGGAAGCTGACACCGACGACGACCGACCGCCTGAGCTCGTGTCCACGACAGACTGGGGCTACCTGAGACTCCGCCGTGCGGACTACACCGACGACGCCCTCCGAATCTGGAGGACCGCTATCGAGGCCCAGCCATGGAAAGAGGCGTTCGTCTTTTTCAGGCACGAAGACGAAGGCGCCGGCCCCCGTCTAGCCCACCGCCTACTCACCCTCGACGACTAGCTGTCTGCTCGAGTGGTCAGAATTAACCCTTCCAAAAAGGGGACTGTCCCCTTTTCGTT
>CAYZDM010000129.1:0-7505 GCA_964476875.1 uncultured Sandaracinaceae bacterium
GCGGGCGCTCGGCTTGTTCGGGGCCGCCAACCTGGGGATGAACGCCGTGTCGCCCACCATCGGCGAGATACTCGCCGACGGCCCGGGTTGGCGGAGCGTCTTCGTCGCAAGCGCATGCGCCGGCTTGCTGGCAGCCATCATCAGCACCCGGCTGAAGGAACCGCGGCGCCACGAGCCGCGGGCCAATGAAGAACGCCGCCCCATCCTCGGATGGCCACTCCTGCGCGTGTATGGCGCGACCTTCGCGATGACGGCCGCCTTCACCGCCCTCTTCACGCTCCACCAACCCTACGCGCTCGAGTTTGGTGTCACCGAATTGCGCAAATTCTTTATCGGGTTCGCCATCGTCGCACTATCGGTGCGTCTGGCCGGGGGAGGCCTGATCGACCGCGTTGGCGTGCTGCCCTCGTCCGTCGTCGCGTTCTGTTTGTATTCGGCAGTGCCGCCGATGCTGGGATTTCTGGGACCGGATCACCTATTCGCGATCGGTGCGATGATGGGTCTCGGACACGGCATCGCCTACCCCGCGGTGACTGCGCTCGCGATCGAACGCTCGGATGCGGCGTCGAGAGGAATGGTCGTGTCGATCATCCACGGCGCGTTCAATGGAGGTCACGCATTTTTTGCGTATGCCCTCGGCCTCATCGCCGCGACGTGGAGTTACAACGTCACGTTCTGGGTCGCTGGCGGGGTCACCTTGAGCGGTGCGCTCCTGCTCGGGCTGTCTAGTCGTTCGAGCGCGCGTTAACGCCGACACGGGACGCCTTCGTTCTGCTACGTTAGCGAGCAGGTAGTTGGACATGGCAACGGACCGAAAGGACCAGAGCGCGAGTGACGTCTCCGAGGCGCAGAGCAAGCTCAGCCTCCTCCTCGAGATCGAAAACGAGAACGAAGCGATGCTCGAGAGAGCGCGGCTCGACGCAGCTGCGTTGCTGGAACGCGCACGCAGCGAAGCGGAAGAGCGAGTTCAGCGTGCCGACTCGCAGTTGGAGCAAGAGAACCGCGAACTAGCGGGCCGCATCGCCCGTGAGCGAGACGAAGCCATCGACTCGATCCGAACGGGGGCTCAAGACGAGGCTCGACGCTTGGATGCACTGGACGAATCCACGGTGGCGGAGCTCGCTCGCTACGTCGTCGAGCTTCTGGTGGGCACCGGTGACTCGGGAGGTTCATCGTGATCTTGGACATGTCACGCATCCGGATGCTGGGTCCAAGAGGACAACTTCAAGAGGTGTTGGGACGCGTCCAGGACCTCGGATTGGTCCATTTGGTCGAACCGGTCTCGACGGAATCCCTGCACCCGCTTGGACTCACGCCCGAGCAAGTCCGACACGTTCGCGGGGTGCGTCATGTGGCGGAGGACGTCGACGCGGCATTGAACCTTCTCGGGAAAGTTCCGAGTGCGCCAGCGATCGCCGAGGACATCCCGTTGTCTCGGGCCGCCCTGATGGCAGGCCGCAGCCGGCGAGCGCTCGAAGCGTTGGCCGATCGACGGCAGTCCCTCGAGGAAGAACGATCACTCATTCTCAAGTTCCGACCGTTCTTCTCGGCCTTTCGCAAGATCGGTCAGTCGGGCCTCAGCCTCGATGGTGTTCGAGTCTTCTATCTGGTGCTGCGTGAAGACGGAGAGCAGGAAGTACGCCGGATGCGTATCGCATTGCGCGAAGCGCTTGGGGACGGGTTCGAGCTGTTGAGTCAACCGTCGGAGTCTGGTGAATCGGCCATGCTCCTAGCGGTGCCATCGTCCGACGGTTCCAAGGCCGATCAACTTCTGAGCGAAGCGGGCGTGCAGGCGCTCTCGCTTCCCGATCAGTTCGAGGAAGAGAGCGTGAGCGCGACGATCCAGCGCATGCAGGCTCGCCTCGAAGACTTGCCTGAAGAGCTCGCCGATGCCGAGCGCGAACGCAAGCGAATCGCGAGCGATCGTGGACCGGAGCTCGCCTGGATTCAGGCAAGCGTACGAGATCAACTCGCAACCATCGAGGCCATGGAGCAAGCCGCGGTCACGCCGCGGGCGTTTGTGCTCGAGGGCTGGATCCCGACCGCGGCTCGGGCGGACTTGGAGGGGCAGCTCGGCACATCGTTCGGCGGCCAGATCGAAGTCGAGACGGTGTCTTCAGAGGAATGGGCAGGCGACACCGTCCCTGTGGTGTTGAGGAATCCTCGCTTGTTCCGCCCCTTCGAAGCGATCACAGGCATGATGCCTCTTCCCAAGTACGGCACGGTCGACCCGACGCCCTTCGTCGCGGTCTTCTTCCCGATGTTCTTCGGAGTCGTGCTCGGTGATATCGGCTACGGCACGTTGCTCGGCACCATCTCGCTGATTCTACACTGGCGCGCCAAACCGGATTCAAAGATGCGCTCCATCTCAGAGATCGGGCTCGCGTGTTCGCTATTCACCATCGTGTTCGGGTTTCTGTACGGAGAGCTCTTCGGTGACCTCGGGCATCGCATCGGGCTGCATCCGATCATCTTCAACCGTGAGGAGGCGTTCTTTCCGTTCCTCGGTTTGGCGCTCGCGCTGGGGGTTGTCCACATCGTCCTCGGGCTCGTGATCGGGGCCGTCAAGATGTTCCGCGGGGACAAACGCCGCGCGATCGGCAAGGGGATGGCGGCCACGATGGTGGTCCTCATCGCGATGGCACTCCTGGCCGCCTTCGACATGCTTCCTGAGCGATTCTTTACCCCACTGGTGATCGCTGTCCTGGTCGCGTTTCCCATTCTAGTCGTTGCGGAAGGTGTACTCGCTCCGATCGAGTTGGTTTCGACCTTAGGCAACGTTCTTTCTTACGCGCGCATCATGGCAGTGGGCACCGCTTCGGTGATGATGGCGATCGTCGCCAATCGAATGGCGGGCGCGTTCGGCGGAGTCGTGGTGGGCGTAGTATTCGCGCTCTTATTCCATCTGATCAACTTCGTCCTAGGAGTCTTCAGCCCGACGATTCACCTGCTTCGTTTGCACTACGTGGAGTTCTTCGGGAAGTTCTACAGTCCGGGCGGTTCGCAATACCGACCCTTTCGACATTGGTCTGCGCAAGAAAGCGCCATCGAAGAGAGGAAGAGATGACATGGAAACAGGAATGCTTGGGCTCTACTTGAGCGCTGCTCTGGCGGTCGGCCTTCCGGCTCTCGCCACGGGCTGGGCTCAATCGCGCATCGGACCGGCGGCGGCTGCGGCGCTCGCCGAGAAACCCGAGCTCACCGTGACGGTCGTGCTCCTGATCGCGATCCCTGAAACGGTCGCCATCCTGGGCTTCGTGGTCGCGGTCTTGATCCTCATGGGAGGAGCAGGCTGAGCAAGGGATGACTGAGACGGACCTTGGTACTGAGCTGCGGCGAACGGCCGAACAGACGGTCGAGTCCATTCTGGACGCGGCGCGGGCTGAGGCGAAGCTGATCGCGTTGGAGGCGGATCGGTGGATCGAGGACAG
The DNA here is from genome assembly GCA_964476875.1 of uncultured Sandaracinaceae bacterium. Taxonomy (GTDB): domain Bacteria; phylum Myxococcota_A; class Polyangia; order Polyangiales; family Houyiibacteriaceae; genus SG8-38. The sequence continues at coordinate 3,432 of CAYZDM010000129.1, forward strand.
GCGAACGGAGGTCATAAAGGGCGAGGAGGACCGGTTCCGCAGCGACGCGCGCGTCGCGATCGCAGCCGAAAGACACGGCGCGATGCGCGCGGTGCTCCTGGCTCGTACGCGTGTTGTCGACCGAGTGTTGAAAGGCGCGCGGGCGCTGCTTCCGAGAGCCGCTCAAACAGAAGCCTATCGATCGACACTCGAGGGCGAGGTCGTCGAGGCGCTGAAGTTCGTCGATGAGGCCCACGCTGTGGTTCGCTGCTCACCGGAACTCGCGGAATCCATTCGGAACGTACTGCGCGAACGACCCACGGTCACCGTCGAGCCAGACGCGGACGTGGGAACCGGATTCATTGTCGCTGAGCTCGAGTCGGTTTCCGTGGATGGCCGCCTCGAAACGCGCATCGAGCGCCTCGAGTCCGTGCTTGCAATCGAAATCCTTGCGCGCCTCCGGGGGACTGAGTGATGGCGCAGTACCTGGGAGACATCAACGCACGTGCCCGTGGGCTTCGAACGCGCCTGCTCCCCGAGAGCGAGCTCGAGCGACTCGCGCATTCCGCGAGCCTTCCATCACTCCAAAGAGAGCTCGCTGCGCTCGGATCCATACCCGCCGACACGCCGGCGACGGCTGCGAGTATGGATCGGGCCATCCGGCGACACTCAGCGAGAGACATGGCGTTGCTGGATCGCTGGTGTGGCGATGACCGCCGGGCAACGCTGGCCGTGCTCTTCTGGGATGAAGACCGAAGATCGGTGCAGGCGATCCTTCGCGGCGCGGCGCAGGGCACGGCTTCCGAGGCGAGAATGAGCGGGCTGATTCCGACGGTCACCCTACCGGAACGAGCTCTACAAGCACTGTCGAGTCAGCCGACGCCGGTCGATGTGGTGCGCCTACTGGTACTCTGGAATCATCCATTCGGCGGCGCGCTGATCGAGCCCGCGAAGGCCCCCCACCCCTCGCTATTCGACATGGAGATCACACTGCAGCGCGCCTTTGCCCGAATGGCGACCGCCCATGCACGTGGCGGCGGACCCCAGCTCGTCGAGTACGTCCAACAGGTGATCGACCTGATGAACGCTTGGTCGGCGTTGCTTCATTTCGTCGAACGAGATCCATCCATTGTCGAGTTGACGTTCGTGGAAGGCGGAGCTTGGCTGACACGCGACGTATTCCTCAAGCTCATGGCGGTCGAGAGCAGAGCTCAACTCGAGGCCCGGCTCGTTTGGGAGCTCCGCAAGTCGCCGTTGGGGAACGCGTTGCGTGGTGGCATCGAGGAGCTGGCCGCCCTGGAAGGCAAGGCGCTGCGAGCACAGATAGACTGGCAGAATCGTGCGATGAGAATCGATCCGGGCGGAGCGGCCCCTATCATTGGATTTGCCGTCGAGCTTCGTGCCGAAGTCTTGAACCTAAGAAACATCGTGTGGGGGGTGGCGCTCCGGGCACCGGCGGCGCTCATCCAAGCAGAACTGGTGGTCGCATGAACGACCAACGCCTCGTAGTGATCGCGCGGCCGGGGTTGAGTGCTGGCTTCGCACTAGCCGGGGTACCGGTATTCGAGGCGACCGATGGCACCGACGCCGCACGGCGAATCGAGCATTTGATGGAAGATGTCAGTGCGGGGGTTGTCCTCATCGACGAACCGCTCTACCGCGACCTCCCTGAAGAGGTTCAGCGAACACTTCGGCGCTCGGCGTCACCCGTCGTGATCCCGGTGCCCGGGCCCGATTGGGCCGCCGAGTCGACTGCGCACGAGTACATCGTCGAGATCCTTCGTCGAGCGATCGGGTATCGGGTGAAGCTCCAATGACTGACGCGCGCATCATTCGGGTCGCGGGTGCGATCGCAGAGGCGCGCCCGCTTGGCGATGCGGCGCTCTATGAGCTCGTCGAGATCGGCGAACGATGTTTGCTCGGCGAAGTGATCCGGATTCAGGGCGACGTCGCCACCATACAGGTGTTCGAGGAGACCAGCGGACTCGGGCTCGACGAACCGGTACGCCGAACCGGAAGCTCGTTGATGACGCAACTGGGACCCGGCCTGCTCGGCTCGATTCTCGATGGCATCGGGCGCCCGTTGCCGGGTCTCGCGGAGCGTTCCGGCGACTTCATAGCCCCGGGCATGAGTCTCCCGACCCTGGATCCGGACGCGAGCTGGTTGTTCACGCCCACGGTCGAGGCCGGTGCGACCGTCTCCGGCGGCGACGTGCTCGGCACCGTAGAGGAGCGACCCGGAATGACCCATCAGGTGCTCGTTCCACCCGCGTCCGGGGGACGAATTGCTGAGATTCGTGCAGGTGCGTTCACGGTCTCCGAGGCGGTAGCGACATTGGACGACGGGACCGCGCTGTCCCTCTCCCACTCCTGGGCGATTCGCGAGCGACGACCGTTTGGTCGGCGCCTCCCCGGCGACCGTCCTTTCATCACCGGTCAACGCGTGTTCGATCTGTTGTTCCCAGTCGTCGAGGGTGGCTCGGTCGCGGTGCCTGGCGGCTTCGGCACAGGCAAAACCGTGATCGAGCAGTCACTCGCCAAGTACGCGAAAGCCGACGTGATGGTCTACATCGGTTGTGGCGAACGCGGGAACGAGATGGCGGAGGTGTTGCATGATTTCGGACGACTCATCGATCCGCAGACCGGGCGACCGATCATGGATCGGACGGTCTTGATCGTGAACACTTCGAACATGCCCGTCGCCGCGCGAGATGCGTCGGTCTATCTGGGCATGACGATCGCCGAATACTATCGCGACATGGGCTACCACGTAGCCGTCCTCGCCGACTCTCTTTCACGCTGGGCCGAGGCGCTGCGCGAAATCGCCGCACGCCTTCAAGAGATGCCTGGCGAGGAGGGATACCCGACGTATCTCGCCAATCGCATGAGCCGCCTCTACGAACGTGCTGGTCGCGTCGAGAGCGAGGGAACGCCTTCGCGGACCGGAGCGGTGACCTTCATCAGTGCCATCTCGCCGCCTGGCGGTGATTTCGCGGAACCAGTCACCCAGGCTTCCCTCCGCGTCGTCGGTGCGCTTTGGGCTCTGGATGCGAGCCTGGCGCATCAGCGGCAGTTCCCCGCAGTCGACTGGGACACGAGCTACAGCCTGTACGCCGAGGGAACGTCGCAATGGTTCTCTCGCGAAGGCGGAACCGACTGGCCGGAGTTGCGTCTCGAAACGGTCAGTCTGTTGCAGCGGGATCACGAACTTCGAGAGATCGCCGGCCTCGTCGGAGTCGACGCGCTCGAAGACCAAGACCGCCTCGTGCTCGAAGGAGCCAGAATCGCCCGAGAGTTCCTGATTGGTCAGAATGCCTTTCATCCGCACGACGCCTTTTCGACAGTCGAGAAGACCTACCATCTGGCCAAGCTACTTTGGGCGTTCATGGGCTCCGGTAGGTCCGCGCTCGACAGTGACGTCGACTTCGAGGGCCTCGACCTCCCCGCGGTACGGGTGGCCTTCGGCGCCGTGAAGACCGCGCCACCAGACGAGCTGGCCCAGCGGATCTCCGAGGCAGAGCAAACGATCGCACGGATGGAGGCGCCATGAAGCGTCTGCACGCACCGATCGCGCGAACCTACGCCGGCGCCGCTTCGGCGGCTGGGCCACTTCTATTCGTGGAGTCGACTCGACGTGCACAGCTTGGGGAGTGGGTCCGGATCGGAGGCAAAGGACAACAGGAGCGACGCGGTCAGGTGATCGACGTGGGTACCGAGATCACCGTGATTCAGGTGTTCGAAGACACGCTGGGGCTCAGGCCCGCTGTGACAGAAGTCACCCTGGCCGGTGAAACCGCCACCGCGGTGGTTGGTAAAGACCTTCTCGGTCGCGCGCTCAGCGGCACCGGTGCCCCGTTGGACGGCCTTCCGCCATCGATCGGCGAAGCCCGTCTTCCGATCTGGGGTGCGCCGATCAATCCGGTGCGCAGGCAACACCCGTCCGATTTCATCGAAACTGGCGTCTCTGCGATCGATGGGATGAACACCTTGGTGCGTGGGCAGAAGTTGCCGGTGTTTTCAGCTGCGGGTCTTCCGGGGATCGAGCTCGCGGCAGACATCGTAGAAAACGCACGGCCCGCTCGCGGGGAGCCGTTC
>CAYZDM010000130.1:0-7479 GCA_964476875.1 uncultured Sandaracinaceae bacterium
ATCGGACGGCACCCTCTATTTCGGGTCCGACGACGGCGGGGTTCACGCCCTGCGATAGACAACATGAAAACAGATATTCCTGACAAAGAAGAGATCCTGCAGGCACTGCAGGCACATGGCCCGCGTGCGATGCACGTGGGCGAGCTCTGCGGACGCCTAGACGTTCCGCGCAGCGCCAAAGACGAGCTTGTCCGGCGCCTACTGGTAATGGCCGACGACAACCTCGTCAGCGAGATGCCGGGGCTGCGATTCCGGGCGACGGCGGGATCGAAGAATCCCAAGCGTGGCCGTGAGCAAGCCAAGACGACGCGAGGGCGCGGCCGAAAAGCCCAGGAGGCACAGCGCGAAGACGCGTCCCCAGCCCTCACGCCGGCCATCGAAGGCAAGCTGACCATGACCCGACAGGGGTACGGGTTCGTCAACGTCTACGACGGTGGCTCGGACGTCTTCATTCCGCCGGATGCCATCGGGCCTTCTCTGCACGGAGACACGGTTCAGCTTCGGGCTCGCCCATCCCCGAAAGGCCGCGACGGACATATCGTCGGAATCGTCGAGAGGCGTCTGAAGAACGTCACCGGCACCCTCCATCCGCGCGGCCGGGGGATGAGCTTTGAGCCCGATGATGAGCGTCTGCGCGCGCCGATGCGAGTCGTAGGCAAAGTTCCGCAGAACGTCAAAAAGGACGATGTCGTCCTCGCGGAGATCGTCACGTTTCCTCAGCGTCGCGAAGACCGTCCCGAAGTTCGCGTCTTGGAGGTCCTGGGTGCACAAGGGGTCGCGCGAATCGAGGTCGAGAAGATCAAGATCCGCGACGGCATTCGAGAGGTGTTTCCTGACGACGTAGAGGCAGAAGCCGCAGCGCTCCCAGCCCGAGTGGACCGGGATGAGGTGAAGAAGCGAGAGGATCTGCGCGACGTCGACCTCGTCACGATCGATCCGGAAACCGCACGCGACCACGACGACGCGATCTGGGTGGAGCGCAAGGGCGACGGATTCCGTCTGATCGTCGCGATCGCGGATGTGTCGCATTACGTCACCAAAGGCAGCGCGATGGATCGCGAGGCGATCAGCCGCGGGACGAGCGTCTACCTTCCCGACCGTGCGATCCCGATGCTGCCACCCGAGCTGTCGACCAATCTCGCCTCGCTCGTACCCGACCGCGACCGTCTGTGCATGGCCGTCGAGATGCACATCGATGACAAGGGGCACGTGAGCTCGCATCGCATCTTCGAAGCCGTGATGCGGTCCCACGGGAAGCTGTACTACGAGGGCGTCGCCAAAGCCTTGGGACTCACGGACGATGGTCCACGCCAACCGTCGGCCGAAAAACGAATCCCAACTCTGGAGATCCTGCTCGACCTCTCCCAGCGACTGCGGGCGCGACGCATGAAGCGCGGATCGCTGGATTTCGACCTTCCGGAAGGCAAGATCGTGCTCGACGACCGCGGCGAGCCGAAAGAGATCGTTCAATCACGCAAGGACCCGGGCATCCGGCAGGCCTATCGCATCGTCGAAGACATGATGCTGGTCACCAACGAGACGGTGGCGGCACATCTCAAACGGCACGCCGCACCGGGCGTCTTTCGGGTACACGGAAAGCCGGATCCCGACCGCATCTCGATGTTCTGTCAGGTCGCGAAGTCCTTCGGCTATGACCTCGAGGAGGAATCGGCCGCCACGCCCAAGCAGCTCAGCAAGTTCCTTGGCCAGATTGAAGGCACGAACGAGGCCTCGCTGCTTCGGTACTTGCTCCTCCGTGCGATGCAGCAAGCGATCTACGACACCGACCCAACCACGGGGCACTTCGCACTCGCTGCGAAGGACTATCTGCATTTCACATCTCCGATTCGGCGCTACCCGGACCTGCTCGTTCACCGCGTGCTTCGGAGCATGATTCGGGAAGAGAGCATCGACGCGGCTTCATTGCGACCGCGGCTTCAGCGCTTCGCTGCACAGGCGAGCGAAGCGGAGCGGAGAGCCATGATCGCGGAGCGCGATGTGATGGACGTCTACCGAACGATCTATATGCAGAGGCATATCGGTGACGAGTTCGAGGGGCGAATCTCTGGGTTCGCGCCTTTCGGGATCTTTGTGCAAGTTCTGGATCCGTTCGTGAGTGTCTTGCTGCCGTTCGAGCAACTCGAAGACACGTACGAGCCGGATGACTTGGGCATCCGTCTGATCGGGATTCGCACCTCGAAGATCTTCACGATGAACGATCCGGTCACCGTCCGGATCGAGGACGCGAATGTCCAGGCTCGTAATGTCGTGGGCTCACTACAGGCGCATGAGCAGGCCGAAGCGCCAACGCAACCGCAAAGAAGAAGAGCCGGCGGGTCCAAGAGGGCTGGAGATGCTCGGGAACGGCCCGGCGCAGCCAAGAGGCAAGGTTCGGGTAAAAAGCAGGGTTCGGGCAAGAGGCAGGGTTCGGGCAAGACGCAGGGTTCGGGCGAGACGCAGGGTTCGGGCAAGACGCAGAGCGCGGCCAACAAGCAGGGCGCGGCCAAGAAGAAGCGCCGCTCGAGCTCTGAAGAACGGAGCGCCGAGCCCCGAAAGAGGCCGCGGCGCGCACGACGTAAGTGATGGCGCGGAAGAAGCGACAACCTCTCGCCGTCCCTGAGCTCATCGCTCGGAAACGTGAGGGTGGGTCACTCGATGCGCAGGAGATTCAAGATCTGATCGCCGGCTTCATGGACGGCTCCGTGGCGGACTATCAGATGAGCGCGCTCGCGATGGCCGTCTTTTTTCGAGGCATGAGCTTCGAGGAGACGGTCGCCATGACGCTAGCGATGCGCGACAGCGGCAAAGTGCTGAGCCTCGACCAGATCGACCTCCCCAAGGTGGACAAGCACTCCACGGGGGGTGTCGGGGATAAAGTCAGCATCTGTCTTGCTCCGATCGTCGCGGCGTGTGGGGTGGTGGTACCAATGATGAGCGGCCGGGGGCTCGGCCACACCGGAGGCACGCTAGACAAGCTCGAAGCGATCCCGGGTTTTCGTGTCGACTTGTCGATTCGAGAGTTCCGTGCGCAACTTCGAAGAGTCGGCTGCGCATTGATCGGGCAGACCGGTGACCTGGCGCCCGCAGACAAGCGGCTCTACGCGCTGCGGGACGTCACCGGGACCGTCGAATCGGTCCCATTGATCACCTCGAGCATTTTGTCGAAGAAGCTAGCCGAGGGAATCGACGCGTTGGTGCTCGACGTCAAAGTCGGTCGCGGCGCGTTCATGAAGAGCGAATCCGAAGCCAGAGAGCTCGCGCGTTGCCTCGTACGCGTCGGGACCCTTGCCGGGAAGCGAGTCTCCGCGCTGCTGACCGACATGAACTCGCCGATCGGGTATACCGTCGGCAACGCGTTGGAGACGACGGAAGCCCTAGAGGTGCTTCACGGCGAAGGCCCCGACGACCTGACGGAACTCACCTACGAATTGGCCGCCGAGATGCTCCGGGCCGCGGCGACCGTGAAGAGCAAGGCGCAGGCGCGGCGCAAAGTCGAGCTCGCAGTGACAGATGGAGCCGCCCTCGCGAAGATGCGCGAGATCGTCGACGCGCAAGGTGGCGATCCGAAGGTCGTCGACGAACCCGATCGCCTCGCAGTCGGGCGACACCGCTCGACATGCACTGCATCGAGCAGCGGATACGTGACTGACATCGATCCACTGGAGCTCGGTTACGCGTCCATGGGGTTGGGAGCCGGACGTGTTCGGGCGGACGACCATGTCGACCCAGGCGCCGGAGTTCGCCTGCACGTGCAGGTCGGCGACCGGATCGAAGCCGGGGACGCGCTAGCCACCTCGTACGCCTCCAAGCGTCTAAGGCTCGAGGGAAGCTCGGAGCGGGTAGCCGCGTCATTTCGAATCGGCAAGCGACGCCCGCCGAACCGAAGCCGCATCATCGAGACGATCCGGCGTTGACCTCGCAACCGCCGTCGACTCGGGCGGTGATCTGGGCGCGAATCTGACGATACTTGGGCGAGTCGACATACTCGAGGTCTGGAAACTCGGACATGGCGGCATACTTTCGACCGAGGGGCTCGATGAACTCCGTGCCGCCGGCGTCGTCTAGCGCCCCCAGCACCACCGCCGCTGCGACATCGCGAGAGTCGGTCCCCCAGGCATCCTGGGCTTCGTCGATCGCGCGTAGGAGCGTCATGTCTCCACCGCTGCGCTCTCGAAGTCGGACATCCACTTCCAAGGCGAACGCGGCCCCGGCCCAGTACACACGATGGTAGGCGCCCGTTCGATTCATCTGTGCGCTCTCGCCTTCGAGCTGGCGGCCAGTGCCGGCCCGTCGTCCTCTCGCGAACCCCTCGTCGAGGCGCGTCCAAGCGCGCTCGCCACTTTGCATACCACAGCGCGCGCGGAGCACTTCCTGGAGATAGGTCGCCATGCCTTCGGAGAGCCACCGGTCCGTCGATCGCAGGGGGGGAAGCCAAAGATGAGAGAGTTCGTGCACCGCGACCCAGTCCGCCGCGAGCTTCTCCGCGCTCGCGTCCTTCGACGGAACGAGCAACACCGAGGAACCACCGCCGCGACGCACCATTCCGAACAGTACTGGTTTATCCTGCTCGAGCACTGGAACGATGACGAAGTAGATCCGCTCGCGTGGAAATCTGTCGCCAAGGGACGCGGTGGCTTGCATCGCATCACGGATCCAGGAGTGAATGTCTTCATCACTCGGCTTCGGTCCGAGCCGCGCGACCTCGACGTTTGTCCCGGCCACCGAGAACGCCTGGCGCTCGAGCGTCCCCAACGCGCCGAACGCGCTAACGAAGAACACGCTCTCATCGGGCAAGTATAGCGAGCCCGATCTCGGCCAGGGAAACCACGCGTCTCCACCACTCGGCACCACGAAACGAATCGAGGCGTCGAGCTGCGAGGGGAAAGGCTCGGGCCGCCACAGCCATTGTGTTTGCGACGCGACGACGGCGTTCGAATCGCTGGGGCGGAACATCGGGTTCGCAAAACTCGTCTCATACTCGACGCAGGTGGACCCCGTTGTCTGACCGACGTGAATCCGGCGGCGGGCGGTGGGAAGGGACTTCCCGTCGAGCCAGGCCCCTTTCAGCTCGCTCCACCGGCTGTCGTCGACCGGAACCAACTCGCTGACGCTCACACCTTCAAAGCACGCCCGCACTCGGGCGCCGTCGAAGTTGTCAGAGATTGTAACTGTGTACTGGGCGGTGGACCTCACAACATCGGCTGGAGCGGAGGCCTCAGGGGCGTGCGCGCACCCGAGTAGGGACAGCAATACAGCGATTTTCCATGGCTTTCTCACGTGATAACCCCCGAAAACCTATGGGGTAATCGTATGGGTTCGCCAGTGGCCGGCGGCGGCAATTCGGACGAAACATCTGCGCGTCAGGGACGTATCTGATGTCATGACGGGCGCCTCGCTTTTGGATTGCGACGAACGATCGCTTTGGCTAGCGTGCCTAGAGGGAAGCGGGGAATGGGATTGGTCCCTGACGCCGTGTTGCATCGACCGGGGCCTTTCCTGTCGCTCCTGATGCTCTGACAAGAAAGAGGAAACAGACTATGAACTCAGCACTCAAGCACACGATCATCGCGATGGCGACCGCGGCACTCAGCATGACCGCCGCGTGCAAGTCGGACGCTGGTCCGGAAGCTAGCGAAGCGACGACCGGCGCCGAGGCTGCGGCCACCGAGGGTGCAGCAACTGCGGACACTGCCGCGGACACCGCCGCGGGCGAAGCCTCCTGTGGCGAGGGCAGCTGCGGTGGAGCCAAAGAGGGCGAAGCCTCCTGCGGTGAAGGCAGCTGCGGCGGCGCCAAGTAACCATCGAAGTCACGCTGCTCCTAGTCGGGTAGCATGGGTTTAGAAGCCGCGGCGGCGGGTGTCGCCGCGGCTTCCTATTTTCTGAGAGACTGCATGACTCGAGATGTTGCCGGAATCGGACTGGGGCTTCGACACGACCTCGCCACCGAGCTCCTCGGGCGCGCCCCGAAGAGCGTGGCCTGGTTGGAAATCCATCCAGAGAACTACCTCGATCGCGGTGGGCGCTATCAAGAGATGCTGGACCTGGCCAGGGAAGACTGGCCAATTGTCACCCACGGCCTCAGCTCCTGCCTCGGCGCGGTCGAACCGTTCGACCCGCGCTATTTGAAAGAGCTCGGCGTCTTCCTGAAAGATCTCGAGATCCCGTGGCACAGCGAGCACCTCTGCTTGGGCAGCACCGGTGATCAGTTCTTCCACGACCTGCTGCCGCTCCCGTTCACGGACGAGGCCGCGACGATCGCTTCTCAGCGACTCTTGGAAGTTCGCGACGCGATCGGCATACCGCTCGCGCTAGAGAATGCGAGCTACTACGCACCGCAGGGCCCGAACGGCTTAGCGGAAGCCGACTTCGTGGTGGAGGTGCTCGAGAGGACTGACGCTAAGCTTCTGTTGGACGTGAACAACGTGTACGTGAACGGCCGCAACTTCGACTTCGACCCCAAGACTTATATCGACAGGATTCCGATGGAACGCGTGGTGCAAATCCACGTAGCGGGTCACTTCGTTCGGGATGACGGTCTACGCATCGACACGCATGGTGAGCCCGTGCCCGATGCGGTGTACGAGTTGCTGGAGTACACATTGCGCAAGACGGGCGAGGTTCCCGTGCTTTTGGAGCGAGATAACAACGTTCCCCCTCTCGACGAGCTTCTGTCGGAAGTCGACAAGCTTTGGACCATTTATCGGCGCGCGACGGGGGCTCGTGATGCTGGTTGATCAAGCCAAAGCCATGCAGCGCGTATGCTTCGGGTCAGAGCCGAGTGAGGCGGACCTCGACCTCCTCGGCTCACGCGAACAATGGCTGGTCTATCGAGATCTTGTGCGCAATCGACTCTCGCAGGTGATCCGCACCGCGTTGGCGCGCACCAAGCGCGCAGTCGGAGACGACGCCTTCGAGGACGCGGTCGAAGAATGGTTCAAGACGGGCGGCCCCAAGACTAGATACATACGGTACGTCCCGAGTGAGTTCACCGAGTGCGCTATTCCGATTTGGCGGAAGTCTGAGGTCCCTTGGGTCGCCGACCTCGCCGGCTACGAAATCACTACGTGGGAGGTCCGCCACGGGCCACGAAACCCTGAACCGTCCGAAGAATTCGCGTTCGACCGTCGACCAATTCTCGCCACAGCCGTCAAGGTTCTCCGACTGGCCTACCCCGTACACGAACTGCCCACGCCGGACGCGGGGTACGCCCCGAAGCCCACCATCCTCTGCGTCTACCGCGACAGAAATCACAAAGCAGCCAGCCAGATCCTCAACCCAATCGCCGCCGACCTCCTAGAAGCCTGGCGCCACACCGATCAAACCGTCGCCGACTCGGTCCAAACAGTCGCCGCCGCCCACAGCACCCAAATCGGCCCCGCCTTCATCGACAAACTCTCCACCCTAATCGCCGACTTCCTCCAAACCGGCATCCTCCTAGGGGGACACTCCCCCCCCTCCTCCTAGGGGGACACTCCCCCC
>CAYZDM010000131.1:0-7444 GCA_964476875.1 uncultured Sandaracinaceae bacterium
GCCTCAGGACCGATCGCGATCGCATCTTGCAGGTCCGGTCCTATGAGAGGCGCCAATCGCATCGCGGCCGAGTCTGGCCCATGCGGCGCGAAGCCGCAGCAAAAATCTCGCTATGTGGTCGGTTGCTTCGCTCGAAAACGAATGTTGAGCAGCTCGACCATCAGCGCGAACGCCATGGCGAAGTAGATGTACCCCTTGTTGATGTGCTGGCCGAACCCCTCCGCCGTCAACAGCACGCCGATCAGCAAGAGGAAAGAGAGGGCGAGGATCTTCATCGACGGGTACTTGTTGACGAAGTCGCCGATCTGCTTCGCGAACAGCAGCATGACCGCGATCGCGATGACCACCGCGGCCACCATCACCTCGATGTCCTCCGCCATCCCTACCGCCGTGATCACGGAATCGAGCGAGAAGATGATGTCGAGAATCATGATCTGAACGACGACTCCGGGAAGCCCGCTGAACCAGCCCTTGATGTCCCCTTCGGGTTCGCCCTCTATCTTCTCGTACATCTCCTGCGTGCTCTTGGCGATCAAGAACAATCCGCCTCCAAGCAGGATGAGATGACGGCCCGAGAACGAGTGGTCCAAGACCTCGAACAGGGGTTCGGTCAGTTGCATCACCCAGTTGATCGTCATGAGCAGGGCGACTCGCGTCACCATCGCCCCGAGAAGGCCGAGGCGATACGCGAGCGGCTGCTTCTCGACCGGGAGTCGCGAGGCCAGGATCGCGATGAACACGATGTTGTCGATCCCGAGCACGATCTCGAGCAACGTCAGTGTGGCGAGCGCGATCCACGCGTCCGGATTGGTGAGCAGCTCGAGCATCCTCGATCGCAGTCTTAGCGTGACTCGCCGCTTCGCTGCAAACTCCTTGGCAACCCGAGATGGCCGCGGTACCCCGCACTCATGGGATATCGAATCGCTACAATTGCTGCACACGCGGGGCGCGTGAGCAGTCGATCGGGAGACCCGGTGACCTCGCCGATCTCGCTTTCCACAACCTTTCTCCAGGACGCACCCGGCCACCTAGAGGCGCACGCATACAGCCGGATCGGGAATCCCACCCGGGACGCCTTAGAGCACACACTCGCTACTCTCGAGGGCGGTTCGACGGCGGCTGCCTTCGCGTCGGGATGCGCCGCGATGCACGCTGCACTCCAGCTCCTGACCGCCGGGGACCAGCTGGTCGCCTGCGGTGACATCTACGGTGGCACCTATCGACTGATCGAACAGCTCGTGAAGCCCCTGGGCGTCGAGGTCGTCTGGGTCGACATGTGCGAACTCCCCGCCGTGCAAGAGGCAATCAGCGATCGCACCAAGATGCTTTGGATCGAGACCCCAACCAACCCGCTATTGCGGGTGTTCGATATCGCGGCGCTATCGGCGTCGGCGCGGAGCCACGGGGCCTTGACCGTGGTGGACAGCACGTTCGCGACACCTTTGCTCCAACGGCCGCTCGACCTAGGTGCCGACATCGTGGTGCACTCGATGTCCAAGTACCTGAATGGGCACAGCGATGTCGTTGCAGGCGCCGTCGTGGCCAACGACGACGCGGTGGGCGAACGACTACGCTTCATTCAGCGGGCGGGCGGTGCCGTGGCCTCACCCTTCGACTGCTACCTCGTGGCACGTGGCATCAAGACGCTTCCCCTACGAATGGCGCGACATTGCGACAATGCCCAGGCCCTTGCCCAATGGCTCCAGCACCAAGAGCGCGTCCTCGCGGTGCACTATCCGGGCCTCGACGACCACCCCGAGCACGAGCTCGCCAGTCGCCAGATGTCCGCGTTCGGGGGAATGCTCTCGTTCGAGGTGGCCGGGGGGCTCGGCGGCGCGAAGTCGGTTCTGCAACGCGTTCAGCTGTTCTCCCTCGCAGAGAGCCTCGGGGGCATCGAATCCCTCATCGGCCAGCCCGCGTTGATGAGTCACGCGTCGATGCCCGAAGAGGTGCGCCAGGCCCAGGGAATCCGCGACGGGCTCATTCGCGTTTCCGTCGGTCTCGAGGATATCCAAGACCTGACGGACGACCTGGCGCACGCACTTTCGACCCCATAGTTGCGGGCCCACGGCTGTCTAGCTAACCTGGTCGCGTGGGGTTGCGATGAAGACGAACCGTTTCGCGTGCGTACTGCTTTCGTTGCTTGCGCTCTTCGCTCTCTCTTGCGCCGAGAGTGGCGGACCGATCCTGGTCGATGCGCAGTGGAATCTGACCTGTCCGTCCGACGGCGCAGGCTGTGGGTCGCTGGCTGAGGAAACGTGCCTTGGCCCTGTAGGTCAACGCGAGATCATCGGTGAGCTTGGACAGGCCGCGTGCAACGGGGATCCGATCGTCGCCGTCTGTGAGGCGGTTCGGCGGGCCGATGGCACCCGGAGCGTGACGATCGAGGCCGATGTCGGCGGGGAGTTCGCATTCGAGCTTCGTGGCGCCACCATCGACCAGGATGGTGCCGTCGAGGAAGCCGCATGCAACATCACGATCGTCGAGGATGGACTGCCCTACGACATTGGCGCCTGCGGAACCAAGCCGCCGTCGATGGAGCAACCGTGCCAACTCGCCGACGTTTCGGTCATTGGAACCGATGTCGTTTTCGGCGTCCAATGTAACTCACTCTTGAGCGCCACCACGGGACTCGGGTTCAACGTAGGTGCCGTGGGCGGTGGCCCAGCGACGATCCGCTTCGCGAACTGCATCGGCTTCTAAAGCGATTCTTGCGAGTGGTCTTTGCCGTCGAATCGAAGCGCCGTCGGCTTTTCGTCGACAACGGTGTGGATCTCCACGGGTCGCGTCCAAACGCGGTAAAGCGCCTTCACGACCTCCTTCGCCCAGTCCAGTCGTAGGTCGGCGCCTTGATGGGTGTGCTCCAAGAGCAGCTCCGAGCGATTGCCATGATTGGCGTCGACGACTGAAATGAGGGGGCTCCCCGCGTTGGTCAGGCTCGTCAGCAGCTGATTCTTCACATCCTGGAACGTGCGACTTTCGATCTCCCAGCGGTCGTTTCGCTGGCTGTACCCAAATGAGTACATCTTCTGATCGAACACGAAGTCCTCGGTGAGGTACTCGTCGATGAACGTCACGTCGTTGTACAGCGCGCGCACTTCAAAGATCTTCTCACGCCCGAGCCCGGTGCGCCGATCCCAGTGGCGACGAAGCTCCCAGTCTTCGCATTCGTCCCATTCCTTACCGAACTGGCCGCGGTTCCAGCGGTCTTCGATGTGTCGGAACAGCTCGATCCCGAGCTTGTAGGGGTTGAGCTGCCCTGGTGACGTTGCGAGCACACTGGCGCAACGGTCTGCGTAGTCGACGATCTCGCTCGCGTCGCAGATGCTCTCCGTCATGAGACGTGAATGCCAGTAGCTTGCCCAACCTTCGTTCATGATCTTGGTCTGCATCTGCGGCAGAAAGTAGTAGGCCTCGGTACGAATGACGGCGAGACACTCTCGTTCCCACCGCTGCAATGGCGCGTTGTCGAGCAAGAACCCGAGCACGTCGCGTTGAGGTTCGGTCGGGAAGCGTTGGGCTTGCGCCGCTTCGTCGGCCAGCTTCTTCTTCTGTGATTCGACGAACTCTTCGGGATTGATGAACGACTCCATGTACTCTCGGTCGACGCGCAGGAGCGGAACCTCGGGCGTCTCCGGCGGCTCTTCCTCTTCGGAGGAGCTCGGGGACATGTCTCTCGGCAAGAACGGCTTCTGTGGATCGATGAGGTTCTCGAGGCTCAGGCAGGCATCGATGAACTGCTCGACCGTTTCGAGCCCCACGCGATTAGCCGACTTGCGGATGATGGCGCCATGATTGGCCAACGTGTCGATCCATTTGCGAACGTCGGACCCTGTCTTCGGGTCTCGCCCTTGGCTCGTCATCTTGAAGCAGAAATTGTTTTTGAAAAAGTCGACGTGGGCGTACACGTGCGCCATCACGAGCTTTTGATCGACCAGGCTATTGCCTTCGAGCAAGTACGCGATCGACGGGTTGTTGTTGATCACGAGCTCGTAGATCTTGGACAGCCCGTACTCGTGGCTCTTACTCAGCCGTTCGTACTCCATGCCCCAACGCCAATGCGGATAGCGCGTAGGGAAGCCGCCATACGCCGCAATCTCGTTCATCTGGTCGTAACTCAAGACTTCGAAAATGGTCGGGAAAACATCCAACCCTACGTCTCGAACGAACGCCTCAATGCGCCTCTGTTCGTCTCGAAGGTAGTTCGGGAGGGCCGTCTTCAGTGCGAACTGAGCCATTCGCTATCTGCCCTTCCCGAGAAACTCGCGAATCGACTCCACGATCGCATCCCGGTCGTTGATCTCGCTGGTGATCAGCTGTTCGTCATCGGAGAAGTGCTCCTTGAGGTCCTTGATGAACTGGCCCGAGCCATAGGGGCTGTCGACCTGACCGTAACAAAAGACGTTCGCGGCCGGTAGCAAGAGCTTCTTCAGGATGTCGATACACAGCAAGGTGTCGTCGACGCTCCAGTTGTCGCCATCCGAAAAGTGGAACGGGTAGATGTTCCAGTGGGCCGAAGGATAGTCGTGCTCGATCATGTCGGCCGCGAGCCGATAGGCCGAGGAGATCATCGTGCCGCCCGATTCCCGCGTCCTGAAGAACGTGTCGCGGTCGACCTCCCGCGCCGCTGCGTCGTGGATGATGAAGCGCGTTTCGATGCCCTTGTATTGCTTGCGGAGCCAGGTGTCGATCCAGAACGATTCGATGCGTACGATCTCTTTTTGCTCGTCGCCCATCGAGCCAGATACATCCATCATGTAGATGATCACCGCGTTCGCGACAGGCTCCTCTTCGGTCTTCCAAGACTTGTACCGCATGTCGTCACGAGTCGGGATGATGACCGGACGCTTGGGGTTGTAAGTCCCGAGCGCGATCTGGCGACGCAGCGCGCTTCGAAATGTCCGCCTGAAGTGCCGCAGAGAGTTGGGGCCTACGTTGCGAACGCCGACGTAGCGGTCCTTCTTGTCGACGATCGCGCTTTTGCCCTTGTTCTCGATGTTCGGAAGCTCGAGTTCCTCGCCGAGGATGTCGGCAAGCTCGTCGAGCGTGAGTTCGACTTCGAGTGGGTGGTCCCCGGCTTGATCGCCAGCTTGCCCTTGGCCGTCGCCTTCTTGCGGGCTCCCTGACAGCGCGTCGCCGGGTTCACCGTCACCTTGCGCGACGCCACCCTGTTGCTTGTCGCCGAACCGGAGCTTGGGAATGTCGATGTGCGGAATGGGGATCGACACGATGTCTTTCCCCTGCCTTCCGAGCAGTTCCCCCTTGGAAATGTACTTGCGCAAATTCTGACGAATTCGCCCGCGGACGATGTTGCTGAACCGGGAATGATCCTGGTCGATTCGCAGGGACACCCGTTACTCCTTTACGTCGCCCCTCGCGAAGATACTGGCCACGTAGGCGAGCACATCCGTCGCCGACGCTTCGTTGTAGCCGTAGTACTTGATCAGTCGGTTCTTGATGATGTCGATTCGGTCCTGCGTTTCCTTGTCGATGACGTTCGACACGAAGCTCGACAGCTTGATCGAGTCTTTTTGATCTTCGAAGAGCTTCATTTCGAGCGCGCGGCGCAGGCGGTCGTTGGTTTCGTAGGTGAACTTCTTTCCTTCGAGTGCGAGGTGACCGATGAAATTCATGATTTCGCGCCGGAAATCGTCCTTGCGCGGGTCGGCGATGTCGATCTTCTCTTCGATCGACCGCATCAGCCGTTCGTCTGGCTCCTCATCCTTGCCGGTGTACTTGTTCTTCACCTTTTGCTTCATCAGGTACGCGCGGATGTTGTCGACATAGTTGGCCGACAATCGTCCGATAGCTTCTTCATCGGCGCTGATGGCGCGCTGCACCTCGTTCTTCACCATCTCGTCGTACTCGGCCTTGACCACTCCGATGAGCTCCCCATAGCGCTTGCGCTGCTCGTCTCCGACGGTGAGCGATGCGGAGAGCCCCTTCTCAAGCTCGTTGAGAACCATGAACGGGTTGATGTATCCCTCGGTGCCCTCACGGACGAGCGAGTTGCTGATCTTGTCCTGCACGTACCTCGGCGACATGCCTTCGAGGCCCTCGCGGTTGGTTTCCTTGCGAAGCTCCTTCACGTTGTCTTGCGTGTAGCCAGGCAAGGTCTTCCCATCGTAGAGCTTGAGCTTCTGCAATAGCGCGAGCTGGTGCTTCTTGGGCTCCTCAAGACGGCTCAAGACCGCCCACATGGCCGCCACCTCGAGCGTGTGAGGCGCCACGTGCTTACCGCGAAGCCGAGCGGAGCTGAAGTCCTTCTGATAGATCTTGATCTCTTCGCTCATCTTGGTGATGTACGGGATGTCGATCTTGATGGTGCGGTCGCGGAGAGCCTCCATGAACTCGTTGTTGATGAGCTTCTTGTATTCCGCTTCGTTGGTGTGACCGATGATCACCTCGTCGATGTCGGTCTGAGCGAACTTCTTCGGCTTGATCTTGTGTTCCTGAGTCGCTCCCAGCAGGTCGTAAAGGAACGCGACATCGAGCTTCAAGACTTCGACGAACTCCACCACCCCGCGGTTGGCGATGTTGAATTCACCGTCGAAATTGAAAGCGCGTGGATCTGAATCGGACCCGTATTCTGCGATCTTCCGATAGTTGATGTCGCCGGTGAGCTCGGTGGAGTCCTGGTTCTTCTCATCCTTCGGTTGGAAGGTGCCGATTCCGACGCGATCTTGCTCGCTCAACACCAAACGCCTGATGCGAATGTGGTTGCTCATCACCTTCGACCAGTCGCCGTCGTAGCGTTCCAACAAGCTACGGAAGATGAATCGGCAGGCCGGGTTGAGCTCCCCTCGCACCTGCACACGCCTCCGGTCGTCTCCGAGTCGGAGCTCCTGGATTGCGTTCTCGCGCCACTCCGAAGGAATCAAGCGAAGGGGCTCATCGTGCATCGGACACGCGAACACATCATCGCCGCCCGCGAGTCCGGTCGACCCGAGGTTGGTCCACTCGTAAGTGTAGAGCGCTCCCTCGTCGGTTCGGGAGTAGCGTTCGACCCCCTTCTTGAGGAGCCGCGCGATCGTGCTCTTCGACGAACCGACCGGTCCATGGAGCAAGATGATGCGCTTCTCCGGTCCGTACCCTTGCGCTGCTGCGTGGAGCACGTGCACGAGCCGCATCAACGGAATGTCCAGCCCGAAGATCGCGTCCTTGCCGTTCTCGATTGGGTCCTTGAAGAACGGGTATCGGACCAGCTTCTTCTTGTTATCGATGTACTCTTCTTCGCCGTACGAAATCACCATGTCGTAGAGGCGCTGAAACGCGTTGCGCGTCACCTGCGGCTTCTCTCTGACGATCTGAAGGTAGTCTTCGAAGGACCCTTCCCAGTGCAGATCCTGATAGCTTTCGTAGTCCTGCAGCGCGGCTATCTGCTTGACCATTTCCCCCATCGTGAAGTCCTCCTTACCGTTCAGGGTATCACCAACGGGGATCC
>CAYZDM010000132.1:0-7424 GCA_964476875.1 uncultured Sandaracinaceae bacterium
TGATTTCGAGCGCGCGCGGGTCAGCGTTGCCAATATCCTCGCTTGCGAAGATCAGCATGCGCCGCAAGACGAACAGCGGGTCTTCGCCTGCCTCCAGCATCCGCATCAGCCAATAGACGGACGCATCGGGGTCGCTGCCTCGCATCGATTTGATGAACGCACTGATGACGTTGTAGTGCTCCTCACCCGACTTGTCGTAGAGAAGCGTCTGGGTCGCTAGCGCCTCTTGGACGATCGCCACCGTCGGTGACTCCACCCCCGCCGACTGCGCGAAATCGGTAGCCAACTCGAGCGCCGACAGGGCACGACGGGCATCGCCCCGCGCGTTCTGTGAAATCGCTGCGAGCGCATCGTCATCGACCGATTGAGGAACATGACCGATCCCGTGCTCGCCATCAGCAAGGGCGCGCTCGAGCAGCTTGCGGAGATCGTGCGCTTCGAGCGGCTTCAGGTCGAAAACACGTGCCCTAGACAGTAACGCGGAGTTCACTGCGAAGGATGGGTTCTCGGTGGTTGCGCCGATGAGGGTAACGGTCCCGTTCTCGACATGAGGGAGAAGGGCGTCCTGTTGCGCCTTGTTGAACCGATGGATCTCATCGACGAAGAGAATCGTCTTCTTGCCGTAGTAGCTCTTCTGCTCCTTCGCGGCAGCGATGAGCTTGCGGAGTTCGGGGACCCCCCCCAACACCGCGCTGAATGGGACATAAATCGAATCCGTCTCATTCGCGATGACGTGTGCCAGCGTCGTCTTTCCCGTGCCGGGAGGTCCCCAAAGGATCATGGAAGGGATACGGTCGGCCCGAATCGCCCGCGCCAGAATATGCCCATCTCCGAGCAGATGCGCCTGTCCCACCACATCCTCGATTCGTTGCGGTCGCATGCGGTCGGCCAGTGGGGAGCTGGTTTCCGCCTGTCGCTCGAAGAGGTCCACAGTGGGCTTATAACTCAGCGGAGGATGCGGAGTCTCTTGGGACCTTCGCCTTCTGGGGCGGCGTCGCCTTCGGTGCGATCGAAGTGCGCCTTGGCGACCTTCTCGGCGAGGGCATCCGCAATTTCGGCAAACGCTTTGCCGGCGGGAGAGGCCGGGGCGGCCTGAACAATCGGGGTGCCTTGGTCGCCCCATTCGCGCACCAGGGTGTCGAGCGGCACTTGTCCGAAAAGAGGGGCCTCCGCGAACTCGGCGATCTTCTCGCCCCCACCGCTTCCGAAAATCTCGTGCTTCACGCCCGCGCTATCAATGAAGTGGCTCATATTCTCGACGACCCCGAGGATCGGGACGTTGAGCTTCTGACACATCGATACCGATTTATATACGTCCTGAAGCGCGACCTCTTGAGGGGTCGTGACGATGACGGCTCCGGTGATCTTGAGCTTTTGCGCCAGCGTGAGCGCCACGTCACCCGTGCCGGGCGGCGAATCGATGATGAGGTAGTCGAGCCCACCCCAATCCACGTCACCCACGAACTGTTGCAACGCCCCGTGAAGCATCGGGCCCCGCCAGACGACGGCTTGCTTTGGGTCTTCGAGGAGAAAACCGATGCTCATCAGCTTGATACCAAATCGCTGAAGAGGCTGAATCCGCTTCCCGTCTTTGGAGGTTGGCTGACCCTCGATCCCCAACATCGTCGGAAGCGACGGCCCGTAGATGTCGGCATCGAGCAGTCCCACTCGGGTGCCGAGCCGCCGAAGCGCCAATGCGAGATTCGTGGCAACAGTGCTCTTTCCGACGCCTCCCTTGCCGCTCATCACCAAGATCACGTTGCGGACGTCCGGGATCGGATCGGTGCTCGTCGCCTCTCGCGTCGGTACGTTTACCTCGAGCTCCAGCTCGACAAACTCCACGCCGAGCGGCTCGAGTGCCGCCTGCACTCGGGCCTGAAGTGCTTGACGAACTTCCTCGGATGGAGAGCTGACGCGGATCTTCGCCCAGGCGCGCGCATCGTCTAGGCGCGCATCGAGGAGCGTCCCGAGGGCCCCGAGGGGCTTCTTAAAGATCGGATCTTCGACATTGCGAAGGGCTTCAGTCACTGACTCGAGGGTTGGGGACCCCATCGAAACCTCCAAGGCGGTACAACCGGACTGCTCTAGGGCGCGGGTTTCGGGTCGTCAAGGTGGACAAACTTCGGATTGCCCCCGGCCCCGGCTATGCTGCGACGGTGGCGCTTTGGGAGCGAAGATGGGCACTTCCAGTTGCGATCTTCCTGCTGTGCGCCGGCATTTACTGCGCCACGTCCGGGCAGCGTCTCCTGCGACCCTCTCCGAACAACCACTACGTCCACCTGGCGCAAGCTTGGCTGCAAGGCCGTCTCCATATTGGTGGCGATCCGCCCGGGACCAACGACTGGGCGTGCTTCGACACGACCGCGCAGTCGCCTTGTCCTCCGGGCCGCTATGCGTTCACCGGTCCCGACGCCGAGCGATATCGCTGGTACGTCTCCTTTCCGCCGCTTCCGGCCGTCCTCCTGTTGCCCGTGGTGGCGATCTTCGGACTCGAGACGCTGGACGCGCTCTTCTGGGCTCTGTTTGCCGGACTGTCGCCTGCGCTGCTTTTCGTAGTTCTGCGCTTCTTGCGCGAGTCAGGTCGTAGTGAACGCCGTTTGCGGGACGATCTGCTGATCGTGACGCTCTTTGCGATTGGGTCGGTCTACTATTTAGTCGCGGTGCAGGGAACGGTTTGGTTTGCCGCTCACGTGGCCGCCACCGCGTTCATTTGCGCGTATCTCCTGTTTGCTTTCGGCGCGCGCCGTCCCATCGCGGCAGGTCTCGCACTCGGTTTGGCATTTCTGTGTCGGCCCGCGACCGTCTGGCTCGCTGGGTTCTTCGTGCTCCAGGCGATCACCGCGTCAAAGGGTACCCGCAACTCGTCCGACGGGTCGGCGGCTCCTCCCCTGCGCAGTCTCGTGCTGTTTGCGTTTCCGCTCGCAGCCATCATCGCGTTCACCATGTGGCACAACGTGGCTCGATTCGGGGATCCCTTCGAGTTCGGGCACCGCCTGCTTCAGATCCGGTGGCGGTCTAGAATCGAAACCTGGGGTCTGTTCAGCACGCACTACCTGCCGCGGAACCTCACGGTGTTCCTCCTCTCCTTGCCCTGGCTCATCGAGTCGAGCCCGTTCGTACGCATCACCAGGCACGGGCTTGCGCTCTGGTTCACCACACCGAACCTGCTGTGGAGTCTGTGGCCGGCCAAGCCCGACGCGACGGTCGCGGCCCTCTGGGTTGCCGTCGTACCCACCGCCCTCTGCACGTTGCTCTACCAGAACACAGGGTGGGTGCAGTTCGGGTATCGGTTCTCCCTAGACTACCTGCCGCTGGTGTTCGTGCTGGTCGCGCTGAGCCGACGGCGGTTCGGCTGGGCATTCGTGAGTTGCGCGGTGTTCGCAATCCTCGTCAACACGTTCGGCGCGATCACATTCGACCGCTATCATCAGTTCTATGACGACGACCCCACCCAACGAGTGATCTTTCAGCCCGACTGATCAACTTCGCCCAGAAGTCGTTCGGCCAGAGGGGTCGCTGGCCCACGCGGGAGACGGACGCGCTCGAGGCCCGCCGCTCCGGCCTCCCGTTGCAGGGATCGTAACTCGTCGAGCGCGGCTTCTTCGTCGCCACGTTCCGCCAACACGTGGGCGTGAACGAGTCGGTGAGACGCGCGGAGTGATGGATTGTCGTCCACTTCTTGATCGCCCAAGTGGGCCAGCGCCTTCTCGGACTGACCTCGCACGGCCATCAGCAAGGCCTCCATCGCGACCAACCACACTTCGATTGAATCCTCGGTCGGTCGCGCGATTCGATCGATTGCCGCTTTCGCCGCGTCGACCGCGTCGAACTGAAGCTCGCAGGTCGCCAGGGCCTGGTTGCGGAGGACGCCCTCTGCTTCGGTCAGTGTGTCGTCGTCGAGGCTTTGCAAGCGTATCCGCGCTTCCTCCCACATGCCCGCTTGTGTGAGGGGTCCGGTCGCCATCAGCACCAACGCGGTGTATCGCGGCTCATCCCTTCGGCGCACACGTGCAAGGAGTCGGTCGAGTGCGGCGGTCGCGATAGGCCGCGCATCCGCTTCCTGCAGTCGCTGGCACAGGATGGAGAGCCCGCGCACGGCGCGAAAGCGTCGCGCCGAGATGAGCAACAGCAACAAGCCCACGCCACCTGCCACGAGTGCGGCAAGCTGCCCAACCCCATCGTCGGGAATGGACGTCGCGTGGAGCGAATAGAACGCGACGACGCCCACCACCAACACCGTCAACGCCGACCCCAAGAACGAGCGCAGAACTGTCGCAATCGACAGAAGGCTAAACGGAACGCCCCAAATCCATCCGCGGATCACCGGCGCGGAGAGGCCGACGACTGCGGCGGCGATGAGACTCCACGTCATCGCTAAGGAGTGCCTTTAGAGCGATACGCGTAGTAGTGCTTCAGGACACGGCGTACGTAGCGCTGTGTTTCCTTGTAGGGCGGGATGCCATGGTACTTCTCGACCGCGCCTTCTCCGGCGTTGTAGGCGGCCACAGTCAGCACCAGATCCCCTTTGAAGCGATTGGCCAAGATCCGCAGGTAGCGCGCACCGCCGTGAATGTTCTGACGCGCGTCGAAAGGATCAGAGACGCCCATCGACCTAGCGGTCCGCGGCATGAGTTGCATCAGTCCCATCGCACCCGCCCGGCTGACGACCGTCGGATTGAAATCGCTCTCGACACGCATCACCGCGCGGAGGAACGACTCGGGTAGCTGGTACAGCCTTGCTGCCTCGCCAATCAGACCGTTGTAACGGCTGTAGCGAGCTGGATCTCTCGAGCGCGTTCCACTCGCCGAGCTTGCTCCGGACCTCGACTTCTTAGCGCTCGTGGACGATCTGGATTTCTTGCTGCCTCGGACTACGAGCTGACACCGACGACCTGGCTCTCGGATGTTCGTATAGTGTTGTGTACCGTCGGGCCGCTTGCACCGGTAGATGTCTGCGTGCGCGGGCGAACTCGTGCCTGCGATCAGGCTCGCAACGCACACCGCCGTCAACACGCGCAAAAGCATCGTGCGGGAGTGTATCCCCGGCGGGTGTGTCACGCCAAAATGCGCCCCCCGCGCTTGCGATTTGCGGGCTTCCGCGCATCATGGGCCCGTCGATGGCGCGAACGAGTTTTTTCGAGGGACCAGAGAAGAAGCTGGAGGTCGTCGTGACTCCCGACTTCCCGTCCCTGCGCGCTCTGGGCGACGAGGCATGGCGTACCGTCGTGGAGTCGGCCGGCGCCAAGGTGTTGTCGGTCCTTCGAACGGAGCATGCCGACGCGTACCTTCTTTCTGAATCGAGCCTGTTCGTGTTCGACGATTGGTTCGTCCTGATCACTTGCGGTCGAACGACCTTGGTCGATGCGGTGCCTGAGATCCTCCGGCTCATTCCCGAAGCATCGATCGCGTTCCTCGTCTACGAGCGAAAGAGCGAGCAGTTTCCTGAGCATCAGTCGACCACCTTCCGAGATGACGCCAGGCGCCTTGGATCGATGATCCCAGGGGAGGCGCTTCGCTTCGGTGGCGAGCACGGGCGCCACATGGACATGTTCCACACCACCCGCCCGTACTCCCCGGAGAAGAACGACCCGACTCTCGAGGTGCTGATGCACGTGATCGACGAGCGCGTCGCCGAGCAGTTCAAGGTTACGCGTGCCCCCGAGGCAGGGTCGCTCGCGATTTCGTCGGGGATCGCTAGTGTTCTTCCGGGGTTCACCACTTCTGAACATGTCTTCAACCCGCCGGGATATTCCCTCAATGCGGTGAATGGCGAGGAGTACTACGCCTTTCACGTGACGCCTCAGGACCGCGGGAGCTACGTCAGCTTCGAAACGAATCACGATTTTCGTGGGCGACTCGATGATTTGGTGGGGTCGATCGTAGAGATTTTTCGGCCTCGTGCGTTCGATGTGGTGACCTTCCTGCCCGAGGCGGAAACCAAGGTGGCGGTCGCCGGCTACGAACTCGGCGATCAGGTGGTGCATTCCCTCGGCGGCTATCGCGTTAGCTATTTGCAGTATTTTGCTCCGTCTCCGGGCTCGCGCCCTCCCTCCGCGGTCGAGCTGTAGCGCTTCTACGAAACTGCCTGCCGGACTCCCGGATCGCCTGTTAGACTGCGTCGTCCATGCGAGCGGAATGCGACTACCTGGTGCTGGGTAGCGGAGTAGCCGGATTGAGCTTTGCGCTCGAAGCCGCACGCCACAGCCGCGTGATGATGGTCACTAAGCGGGGGAGCGCAGACTCCGCGACCAACTGGGCGCAAGGCGGTATTGCGGCTGTGCTCGATCCTGCAGACTCGTTCGAGGCCCACGTCAACGACACGATTGGCACCGGAGGAGGGCTCTCGCACAGAGAAGTCGTGGAGATGGTCGTGCGCGATGGACCGGGGCGGATCGAGGAGCTGATAACACTCGGCGCTCAGTTCAGTCGTACCGAGGAGGGGCGCGCGCTCGACCTCACGAGAGAAGGGGGCCACAGCGCGCGACGAGTCGTTCATGCGGGCGATATCACGGGCGAAGAAGTTCAGCGCGTGCTTTTGCAGGCGGCCGCCGCCTCTCCGAACATCGACATCATGGAAGACCACATGGCTATCGATCTAGTCGAGGCGTCGAAGTTCGGTGGGCCTCGTCAGATCGTTGGCGCCTACGTCCTCGACGAAACGACTGGACGCGTGAAAACGTACCTCGCGCGCGCCACCGTCTTGGCCACGGGGGGCGCCGGCAAGGTGTACCTCTACACGTCGAACCCCGACGTGGCGACGGGTGATGGAATCGCGATGGCCTACCGCGCCGGGGCCGAACTGGCGAACATGGAGTTCTTTCAGTTTCACCCGACTTGTCTCTTTCATCCAGAAGCGAAGAGCTTTCTCGTCAGCGAGGCGTTGCGAGGGGAGGGCGGTGTTCTTCGACTGCGAAGCGGCGAGCCCTTCATGGCCTCGCATCATGAAATGAAGGACCTTGCTCCTCGCGATGTGGTCGCCCGCGCAATCGATTTCGAGATGAAGCTCCGCGGCGACGATTGCGTTTATCTAGACATGCCCCACGAGTCGGCCGACTTCATCCTCGAGCGGTTCCCGAACATTCACTCTCGATGCCTTCAGCTCGGAATCGACATGACAAAAGAACCGATACCCGTGGTTCCCGCGGCGCATTACATGTGCGGAGGCGTGGTCGTCGATGACGATGGTCGTTCGACGATTCCGGGGCTCTGGGCGGTGGGCGAAGTCACCTGTACCGGGCTCCACGGCGCCAATCGTCTCGCCTCCAATTCCTTGCTCGAAGGCTTGGTGTACGGGCACCGAAGCGCCATCGCGGCGCGCGCGTCACTGGCGACCGCCACTGTCGTGGAGCTGAAGGAAGTCCCAGATTGGGACGTGGGCGAGGCCGTCCCGAGCGATGAGGCCGTCGTCGTCTCTCAGAACTGGG
>CAYZDM010000133.1:0-7406 GCA_964476875.1 uncultured Sandaracinaceae bacterium
CGGGGCAAGCTCGTCTCGGTGAACACTGAGGCTGAACGCACGCTCTTCCTCGACTTCCTGCCGCTGCAGTTGGGCAAGTTCCGCGGGTACACTGTGCGTCTTCATCTCATCTCGGTCCCCGGGCAGATCGCCCAGGACTCCACCCGGCAGATGGTGCTCCGCAACGTCGACGGCGTCGTACTAGTCGTCGACAGCCAGGCGGACGCCATCGAGGGCAACAACTACGCCATCCGAAACCTCGACTACAACCTGAGGCAGGATGGAATCGACCCGGATCGCATTCCGCTGGTCGTCCAGTACAACAAGCGCGACCTGTCGGGCGTCCTCGACGTGGAAGAGTTGAGCGAGCGGCTCGGCGTGCCGGAAGGCGTTCCCGAGCTCGTCTCTTCGGCGCGCGACGGCTGGGGCGTGTTTGAAACCGTGAAATCCATCGTGCGCGTCTGCATGCATCAGGTCGGCGATCCGAGTCTTCGAAACGAAGGTCGTGTGGAGTGCTTGATCGAAGAGCCGCGCGCCCGCTTCTACCCGAGCGGTCCTGTGTCGATGATTCACGCGATCGCGCCACAAGACGACGTACAAGAGCTGGAGCTGGACGAACTCGAGCTCGTGAGCAGCTAGGGCGATGAAGCCGCCCGGCCCGGAGGCGGTTGCGGATCGCGTGCGGAACGTCGCACCGACGATTGAGATGCTCGCGGTACGCACCCCGACGCTGCCGCCCGCGACCCACACCAATACCTTCCTGGTGGGCACCAAGGAGGCCGTGCTGATCGAGCCTGCCACGCCGTACCGCGAGGAGCAGGACGTGATGGTGCAATGGGTTCAGGCAGCCCGTCTGAGGGGCGTGGAGCCAATCGCGATCCTCGCGACGCATCACCACCCAGACCACGTGGGCGGGGCGATGGCGCTCAAGGAACGCCTACAGCTACCGCTCTGGGCGCACGCCATGACCGCGCAGCGGCTCGAGGGCATCGTCGACGTGGACCGCCTGATTCAGGATGGCGAGCGCATCGAGCTCGAGGGGCCGACCCCGACGGCACTCACGGCGCTACACACGCCGGGCCACGCCCCAGGCCACCTGTGTTTCACCGATGAGGCGAGCAACATCATGATCGCGGGCGACATGGTCGCCTCCGTCGGCACGATCATCGTCGAGCCCACCGACGGCGACATGCTCCTCTACCTGGAGTCACTACGAGAGATGTCAGCACTCGATCCCGCCGGATTGCTACCAGCCCACGGGGTCTTAATCGAAAAACCTCAAGCGATTTTGAGTTTCTACATCGAGCATCGTCTCATGCGCGAGCGCAAGGTACTCGACGCACTCGAATCGCGCGGAAAGGCGTCGCGACCACGGCACCTGGTCGCAAGCGCATACGCTGACACCCCCAAAGCCGTGTGGCCTCTCGCCCTCCGCTCGATCGAAGCCCACCTAATCAAACTCGAACGAGAAACCCGAGTCACCAAAGAAGGCGACCGCTGGGCTCCCATCAGCCCGCACTGAAACGGCAACTGAAACAAGGGGACAGTCCCCTTTTTCGAGGGGTTAGGCCGCCGGGGTGCGGCGCGCGACGCGCGTGGTCTCGAGCGTAGGCCCGCTCGGCCGACGACCCACGACTCCAAGCGACTAGCCTCGTGGAGAAACCGTTCCTGCTCCTCAAAGGCCGCATCCGCGGCTAGCGGGGCTCATCAACCCCAGCGCGTTCAAACATGAGGGCTAGTTTGGACCAGAGGTCCCGCGTCAGAGCAGGGGCGATGAGATACAGGCTGACGACGTAGACCGCCGCTCCAGTGACGATGGACGCGACCAGCAAGGCGGGCTCCGGCATGGGCAGTTGCATGACACCGACGATCGCGGGGACCATCACCGCGCTCGCTAGTGTTGCTGGGGCGAAGTTCGCAAAGTATCGCGCCCACGAAAGACCGATCAGCTTGCGAAGGGCGATCAGGTCGAACGACATCAATAGGTAGGCGCTGACGACGTAGGCCGCGGCCACCGCGAGAATCCCCCAACGTACGACCACCACGAACGCGATGATCGTAGGGATCGTTCGTAGGATGAGCAGCTTGAGACGGAGGTCAGGCCTGCCGATCCCGACGTACACCGCAAAATTGTAGTAGCTGACCGAGTGCACGATTCCGACGAAGGACAGAACGCGCAGCACGTCGCCGCTTACGGCGAATTTCTCGCCGAAGATCAGTACGATCAAGGTCGGGGACAGGATGGCGATGCCGACGAAGATGGGTAGGGCGACTACGCTTGCGGCCTGCGTGGATCGATAGAACGCTTCGCGCATCCGATCCGGATCGCGTTGCAGTCGCGAGAACGCGGAGGTAGCGACCATCGTCCCGGGCTTGGCGAGCACCTGGGTGAGCACTTGCAGCACGCGATAGGCCACCGCGTAGTAGCCGAGGACCGTTTCGCCGAGAACCACGGCGATGATGAAGTCATCCGAGCGTCGATTGAGGAAACCGAGCAGGCTTGCCCCCACCAAGTGCATCCCGAAACCCAGCAAGTCGTTGAGGTGGCGCACCGAGAATGCGAGCTTCGGCCACCATCGCGCCGCGGCCCACAGCAGCACGACGTCAGTCAGCGCGCCGACGAGTTGCTGGGCGACCAATGCGTACACTCCCCAGCCCGCAAGCGCCGCTGCCACCCCCGCAATTCCTCCCGCGAGGGCTCCGACGATCGAGCGAACCGCGAGTGCCTTGAACTGAAAGCGCCGTTGAAGTAGCCCGGCCGGCACGGTGGACATCGCGCGCAAGGGGAGAATGGCCGCCAGCCAGGCGACAATGGGTGCCAGTGCTGGCGTGTCGTACACCTCGGCGACCAGGTCCGAGGAAGCCCAAAGTGCCCCGCCGAGCGCAGCGCTGAGCATTAGGTTCGTCCAGAACGCAGTCCACTCGTGTTCCGGTTCGAGCTTCTCGCGCTGGGTAATGACCAGCGCGAAGCCCTGCTGGACCAGCACATCGAGGAGCTCGATGAACACCGCGGCCATTGCGATGAGGCCGAAGTCCGCTGGCGTGAGCAGGCGCGCCAGGACGACGAAGACGAGAAAAGAGAGAGAGCGCGCACCGATCGCCTGGACGACCGTCCACCACACCCCTTTCACCGCATGACGCTCGAGATCGCTCAACTGCTGGCCCCCGGCTAGTCGATGTCTCCAAGCAATAGCAGGTCGGTCTGGTTCCAGGTCGCACCTCGATCGTAGACCTGCCTGAGCTCGCCGATGTTGGCGATGGGTCGCAACGCGGCGCGCGCATCCCCCTCGTGGGTACGGACATCCAGGAACCATCGATAGCTCCGCTGTGCGGCCGCCTCGAACTCGTCCAGGCCGCTGCCAGCGCGAAGGCCGTGCGGCCAATACTCGACGAACGAAGGAATCTGTCTGTCGAAGACGTCGGCGCCACCTGCGAAGACTGCAGCCTCGTGGCCCTGCACGTCGATCCAAATCAATGCCACGTCGTCGACATGAATGTCGCCCACATGCACGAACGCGCTCAGTGGTTTGACCGGTACCGTTGCTGTGCCGCCTTTGTCCTCGCCATGTAGGCGCGTGACCTCCTGTGCACCCCGTTTGCCGATCCGGTGATCGCCGAGGTTGGCTCGGTCGATTTCGAGCTGTGCGGTCCCCTCGGTGTCCGATAGGGCGACAGGTTCAGCCTGACACCGTTCGGCAAACCCGTTCAGCGCGAGGTTGGCTTGCAGCAACTTGTAGTTGAACGGCTCCGGCTCGAATGCGTGTCCCTGGCCGAAACCGCGGTAGAGCAATGTGATGGAGGTCGTGCCGATGTTAGCGCCGATGTCGAGAAACGCGCGGCCTCGCCATGGCAGCTCCAGCTCATCGAGGATTGCGAGCAGCCGGTCGAGGTAGGTGCCGTCGAAGCGTCCATCGATCGCGATTTGGCGACCAATCGAGCGATCTTGTGTCGAAACGAAGAAATCGCCGTCCGGGCTGTGGACCAAGAGCGCGTCCGTGAAGCGGCCAGCCACGTCGAACAGCAGCTCGCGGCCGTAGCGGTCGCGCTGACCATCGAAATCCAGCAGAAACTTCAGAGCGCGTTTGATCGACTTCGGCATTTGCGGCAGGCGGGCCGCCGCCTGCGCCATTCGTTTGTCCCGCCCCCGCCGGTTGGTGGTGCTCACATCTTGTTCTTAGCCGCGAACCTGCGCTCCGCCAACATTCGTGGGGCCAGGCTCATGATAACTGCGCGCGAGAAGCTCCACGCATTGCCGGTGTCGTGCTCCCCCACGCCTCGGCTCGCGCTTTACGCCATTGAGTTCAGCGACCAGTCATAGCGGTGGTAGTCGAACTCGTAGTCGGCCTGGAACGCTGCTTCCAGGGAGTCGCGCTGCGCGTCGCGGGCATGGTCGAGCAGGAATAGGCGCACGCCGACTGCTCTGCCGAAATCGCTTTGGTAGTACCGGAAGGTAATCGGGATCCGGACGACTCTATCGATGTCGTCGACTTCGACGTCGGACGCGACGTAGTTGAGGGCAGCCAACTCGAGTTGGGCGTCGAGTTTTGACGCCTCGTAGAAGGCCACTGGTGGACAGCTCGTCGATGCGCAGACGAGCGCCGCGTGAATTCGCGGGTCGACGCGCGAAGGGGAAAGCGCAAGCCGGGGGTCGTCGTCATTGAACAGGCGCGCCCCCGTGGCCGGGTGGGGCGCATTGCGGCGGAGAACGCCGTTCTCGATGTCGTCGAGGGTCAGCACCAAGTCCCCAACGCGATACGCGACGACACTGAAGAATGAGGGGATCTCCATGACCGATTCGCGAATCCCCAGCGCGAGCACGCCATGGATGGAGAGGACGTTGTAGAGGTTGATCCAAAATGCGATTCGCTCGTCGTCGTCGGTGATCTGTTCAGCGTCGATCGCGCGGAGCAGTCCACTGACGCGCTCCATTTCG
Organism: uncultured Sandaracinaceae bacterium; assembly: GCA_964476875.1. Classification (GTDB taxonomy): domain Bacteria; phylum Myxococcota_A; class Polyangia; order Polyangiales; family Houyiibacteriaceae; genus SG8-38. The sequence goes on from CAYZDM010000133.1 coordinate 4,913, forward strand.
GCATACGTGCTCGACGAGCGAAGCTTGGCGTAGTCGACCCGCCCGTCCTCATCGAGGGCATCGCTCTTCAAGTCGTTCCGGAGCTTGCGCAAGGTTTCGGCCACTTCGGAGGGGGCGGGAGCAGGCGTGTCTGGCCCCCGCTCGTTGAGCACTTTGCGGGCGAGCCACTGTTTCGGCACGAGCGCCTTGGCGAACTCCGCGGGGCTGCGCGCACGCTTCAGAATGTCGCTGGCATCGCGAAGCTGTCGAATCCAGGAATCGGCCATCTAACTCCAGCGTACGGCGACACGGTGGTTTCGTCACTCATGGGCCGAGGATGGCAATCGAACGAACGCTCCGGGGGATGTTTCGAGCGGCCTCACCGTGACAGCTTCAGTCGCCCAATCCTCTCCGGCCACCGGATGCCGGGCGCTGATCCAGACCAGTCCCGCAGGAACGCCGCGCAGTCGAAACTCGCCACGAACGTCGGTTCGTGCCGCACGCTCCCATCTCGGTGGGTCGCCCCAGGTGACCTCGGCGTTGGAGACCGGTTCGCTCTGCACGTCCAGCACCTGGCCTTCCACGACACCTCCTGGCTCCATGCGGACGGTGTCGAGCTCCTGGGGACGGTCGACATAGTGCGGGGGCTCGAGCACTACCCGTCGGCCCTGTGGTTCGTAATCGGCATGCGAGAAGGAGAGGTCGTAAGTACCCGTCGGCGCACGGCGAAACACGAAGGTTCCGTCGGCGCGGGTCTCGGTGTTTCGGGTGATCGGGCCGTCGAGTTGTATCGCGACGCCCCGAAGCGCATCACCGGTCCAGTCATCGAGGACTTCGCCGAGGAAGGTGACCCCCGCCGACATCACCACCCGCACGCCCTCGGTGCTGTCGATGTCGGAGACCTGGACAGGGCTGAACGCGGGGTGCTCGACGCTGAGCTCGAAGGGAGGTTCGGGGAGGGCAGGCACCGAGAAGCTACCGTCGGCGTCCGACTTCGCGGTTCTCTTGATTGGCGTCTGGGGGCGCTTCGCCGAGACGGTTAGCAATGCGCCGCTCACACCAAAGCCGCGTTCGTCCACGACGCGTCCGTGCAGCGTATAGAGCGCGCTCGAGAGTGCGAGCTCGACAGTCACCCGCGCCACCTCGTCGACCGTGATCGACTCCCGCACCGGTGGAAGGTCATAGGGCAGGGCAGTCACGCTCACCTCGCCGCGGACGCCTCGGAACGAGAACGAACCGTCTGCGGCCGTCACCGTCATCCGCGGAAGCTGGTCCGTTGGCGTGCGAAGCTCGACCGGGATCCCTTCGAGACCATTCCCGCGCTCGTCCACGACGCGCCCGGTGAGCTCCGCGCCGGATTGCATGGCAACCACGACATCTGGACGGGTCGCGCCGGGGCCGACTTGCACGCGTTCGGACTCGGCGGGCGCGAAGTCGTCGTGGCTGGCGGCGACCGTGTAGGGGCCAGGGCGCAAGCTCTCCAAGACAAAGGTGCCGTCGCGGGCCGTCCTCACTTGCTGAACGAACGCGAGTGTACCGCCGTCCGAAGCGGAGATCGGCGGAACCGGCCCCGAAGTCACTCCGAGCGAATCACCGGGCCCGGCCGCTCCGGCGCGAAGATGCCCCTCGCCAAAGGCACGGATGAGCGCGCCCTCGATTCCCCAACCGCGTTCGTCGACGACGCGCCCCTCGATTCGAGACGCGCGTTCGAGCCGAACCGTCAGCGATGGCTCGTCCGGGCGCCGACGCAGGGGCCCCACCGACACGTATCCGTCGGCGTTGACATACAGGCTGTGATCATCGCCCACGATTCCTGCCAGCTCGAACCGACCGTTCTGATCGCTCCGGGTGCCGCGGGAATGAAGGCCGAGCACGCCCGTAGCGACCGTCACCTCACCGTCCGAGATCGGGCGCTCGGTGTGTGCATCGACGATCGTCCCCACCAGCGTCCATCCCTTCGCGAGCTGAATGCCGAAGGCGCGCTGCGCTCCTGCGTCCAGGATCAGACCTTCTACCGGCGGGGCGACCAGGTCCCCCCTGGAAACCCGGAGCTCGTAGATCCCAGCCGGGATATCCGGCCAATGGAAACGCCCATCCGCCTGGCTGAGGACGGTCCTCGCGGGCCAGAAGCCGCTTCCAGCAAGTGAGACGATCGCCCCCTTCAGCGGTCGACCGCCCTCGTCGTAGATCCGTCCGTCTAGGGTCGCGGAGCCGTCGTCGAGCTCACTTGAGCCCCTCACGAGGGTCCCAACAGGGCCCAGCGCTACTGCGGCGAGATCGGTATTCGCCGTGTAGGTGCCTGGAATTACAAAAGTCCCGAGCACTAAAAGCCCAGTGATTGCGGCGGGCAATCGCATCCAGGAAGGTTTTATCGTTGATTGCTTCACGGGGCGAGGCCGCATTGTTGCGACACCTGAGGAGCAATGCTACATCGCGGCTCCTTCAGAACTCGGAAACCGGCCATGGCACAGACATGTGATTTCTGCGGTAAGAACCGCCACAAAGCTCACAAGGT
>CAYZDM010000134.1:0-7390 GCA_964476875.1 uncultured Sandaracinaceae bacterium
CGCCTCCTGCCTCCGCGACTGCGGAGAGTTGTTTGCCTGCCAACGACATCGTTGGGGAGATCGGAATCGGCCGGCCCGGTAGCAGTCCGTGCCAGTACACCAGGCGAAACAGGCGCTTCGCCCAATGGTTACGCCGGCACTCCTTGAGTAGGGGCAGCGGGCCTATGCCGGGGATGGGAAACTGACCCGGCAGTGGCTCAGTTTCGTAGTTGAAGTCGATCAACATCGCCTTGCCGTGGCCTGTCTCGACGAAGCAGTTCGAGTGACCGTCGAAAGTCGGTTCGAGTTCCTGACCGTCGATCGCTCGTAGGATGTTCTCCGTCATGAGGTCCGCTTGGAAGTGAGCCACCGATCCCGCTTTGGAGCTTGGTAGGTCCGTGGCGTCACCAATGCAGAAGATCCGTTCGGTGTTCTTGACTGCCAGCGTGTGGGGATCAGTCGGGACGAAGGCGAGCTCGTCTCCGAGGCTAGTGTCCTCGAGAAAGCGGGCCCCCGTGTGGGGCGGGATGGTCACCAGCAAGTCGTACGGTACCTCGCGATCGTCGTAGGACCGAATCACATTATTCTGCGAATCGACTTCCCCCGTCATGAACTCGGTCTCGACCTGGATCCCCTTGTCTTCGAGCAGATACCCCAAGGTGCGGGACGCGACCGGCTTCGTGAACGCGCCGTCGAGGGGCGTTGCGTAGACCAGCTCTGTCTTGTCCCGAATCCCGCGTTTGCTGAGGTATGCGTCGGCCAGGAACGCGAACTCCAGCGGGGCAACCGGGCATTTGATCGGCATCTCGACAATGTTGATGACAAGGCGACCGCCTTCGAAGTTGCTGAGCGCCGTTTGGAGCGCCTTGGCGCCCTCCAATGTGTAGAAATCGAATACGGACTTCCGCCAACCGTCGCCCAGCATGCCGTCAATCATGTCCGGACGAACCTCGGTTCCCGAAGCGATGATCAGAAAGTCGTAGGAGATGGGCTCTCCTGCCACGAGCTCTACTTGTCGGCGTTCGGTGTCGATCGCTTGGACCGAGTCTTGATGCCAGGTGATCCCCTTACCGAGCGTTGACCCGCGATCGCGAACGATGCGCGCTTCTGTTTCGTCGCCGAACGGCAAGAACAGCAGCCCCGGCTGGTAGAGATGAGTCTTGCTGGGATCGACGACGGCGACGTCCCATTGGCTCGGAAGGCGTCGTCGCAATTTGTGGGCGATCGCAGTACCGGCGGTACCGGCACCTAGGATGAGAATCGTTTTCATTTCGCAACCTCGGTCGGGCCCGCCCACCAGGTGCAAACCCCGTGCCGCGCCCGGCCGTCAACCGCGACTTAACCCCTCGAAAAAGGGGACTGTCCCCTTTTCATGCGGGAGGGGGGTTACTGGTTGGCGGCGGCGATTGGTGGGGTGCGTTCTTGAGGCGCAGATTGTTCGGTCGGAGGTGGTGAACTCGCATGTCTTGCGCGCTTGTGCATCGCTGCCAGGAACCGAAGCGTGCCGTCGAGCATTCGGGCCGTGCGAGGTGATGCAAACAGGTCGAACGCGTGCTGGGCGCCGCGAAGCTCGGTGTAGATGACTTCGTTCCGCGACCTTTCGCGCAGACGCTCGACGAAGAGCTGAGCGTCCTCGACGGGTGCCAGCGTGTCGCGGTCGCCATGCACGATGAGGAAAGGCGGCGCGTCCGAATGTATGCGGTCGAGGGGGGACGCGCGCTCGAACTTCTCCGGCTCCTTGTCGAAGAACGCTTTCATGATCATCGGTTCGAGCATCTGAGTTCGGAAGCGTTCGAGCATAGTGCCGAGGCGGTTCGTGAAGTCGTACACGGCGTAGACAGGCACCACCGCCTGGATGCTGGTGTCCGCGGATTCGAAGCCTGGTTGGTACTCGGGGTCGTTACAGGTGAGCCCCATCATCGCCGTCAGGTGGCCTCCGGCCGAGCCTCCAGTGACAGCTACGAAGTTGGGATCGACCCCGTATTCATCTGCATGCTCGCGAATCCACTTGAGCGCGTATTTGAGATCGATCAGGTGGTCGGGCCAAGTGGCCCCGGGACTCAGTCTGTAGTTGACGTTGAAACACACCCAGCCATTGGCGGCGAGGTGGCCGATGAGAGGCCAACCTTGTTCGCGTTTGTCTCCGATGATCCAAGCGCCACCGTGAATCTGCATGATCGCGGGGCGATTGGATCCCTGTTCGGCTGGCATCGCGACGTCCAGACGGAGGCTCTTTCCTGCTGCTTCGCGGTAGCACACGTTTCGGATCACTTTGACCCCGCGTCGGCGGAACAGAAACGGCATGACCAGCTGCGAGAAGGGTAGGCGAGCGGTGTCACCCGGCTCGGCGAGCTCGACCAGCGCCTCATCGAAGACGTGGCGGGTCTTTCGGCCGTCGTTGAAAAGCAGCAGGAGCCCCATCCACGAGGCGAAGGTGATCCCGAGGCCCACGAGTCCCGGCCAAGCAGACAGCGCCCCGAACTCGACGAACACGACGGTCGCAATCGACTGCCAAACGAGGTGATGAACCGCGAGCTCCGCGGTAAGCCACGAACCGACGAAACTAGGCACGAATAGTGCCGGGATTCGCCGCACTGGCATGAAGGCGTTGAGCGTGAACACCGCCCCGATGAGGCTTACGCCAAAAAACAACCACGGCATCGTGGTTTCGCTAATCCACATAGGCTCTGGCCTTCTAGCACGTTCCGCGATAAGCCGGTCGCCGATGGGCCAGGAAGACCTCTCGTACTCCAGAATCACGCATCTGCCGCTTCGCCCGATTCAGCGACTCCGCCGGCCGTGGACGGCCTTCATGCACATCGAGTCGGCCAGCGGCGTCGTCCTGTTGGTCTGCACGGCGATAGCGCTGCTCGCTGCGAACTCCCCATACGCCGAGGCCTACGATGCGTTCTGGCACCACGAGCTGCGCATCGCGATAGGAGACGTCGGGCTCGCGTACTCGGTAGCCCATTGGATCAACGATGGTCTGATGGTCATCTTCTTTTTCGTCATCGGTCTCGAGATCAAGCGGGAACTGGTCGTCGGAGAGCTGAGTAACATCAAGAAGGTGACCTTGCCCATCGCTGCGGCGCTTGGTGGCGTGATTGCACCGGTCGCAATCTATCTGTCGCTGCAGTATGGAAAGCCCGGGCAACACGGCTGGGCCGTTCCGATGGCGACGGACATCGCGTTCGTCGTGGGGTGCTTGTCGCTTCTGGGCAAGCGCATACCGCATGGCCTCAGCGTTCTCATGCTCTCCCTCGCCATCGTCGACGACTTGATGGCGGTGCTCGTCATCGCGATTTTTTACACGTCTTCGATCAGCACGGAATGGCTGATCGGTGGTGGCCTCGGCCTCGTCGTGATCGTGTTCATGAATCGTCTCGGGGTCCGCGCGGTCAGCCTCTACTTCTTCGTTGGTGTCTGGGTCTGGCTCTGCACCCTCAAGTCGGGCGTGCATCCGACGATTGCCGGCGTGATCGTCGGGATGTTGACACCGGTTCACCCGTGGCTGGGCGGACCGACTTTCCTTGGCTTCTTGCGTCATACGAACGACACGCTCCGTAAGGAAGAAACCACCACCGACAAGGCGAGATCGCTCGTCGCGGACCTATCGTTCGCTTCGCGCGAGGCCGTGTCGCCATTGTTCCGGATCGAGACCGCGCTCCACCCGTGGGTTGCGTTCGGCATCATGCCGCTATTCGCGTTGGCCAACGCTGGGGTCCCGATCGACCTCGGCGGACTCGGCGAACCGGTGGCTGTTGCAGTGGCCGGTGGACTGTTCTTCGGAAAGCCTATCGGCATCTTCGGCGCCTCCTGGGTCACAGAGAAACTCGGTTGGGCCGTTCGTCCCGAGGGCGTGACCTGGCCGATCCTTGCGGGCGCCGCATTTCTCGGCGGTATCGGGTTCACGATGGCGCTCTTCATTGCGTCGCTCGGACTATCCGGCGGACTCTTGCTGTCCGCGAAGATCGGCATCATTGTGGGTTCTTTCGCGAGTGCTGCAGTCGGAATGCTGATGCTAGTTGCCGTCGCAAAGAAGAGTTGATGCGGATCCTCCTCATCGCCATCGCCCTGTTGCTTGGGTGCGTGGCGTACGCTCAGTCGTCGCCTGTCTTTTATTCCTACACGGCTGACTCAGGCCGCACCGTCTATGTGAATCGGTTCTCCATGGTGCCGCCCGAGAAGCGATCAGGCGCTCGCTCGGTGGACTTGTCCAAAGTCAGTCTCAATGAGGGCCTCGCGGAGGACCTTGCTGATGCGGTCGAAGACGAGCTGCGATCTCTCAAGGAGTCGGATCCCTGCAACGAAGCGCGCAAGGAAGACAGCATGGGTGCGTGGCGTCACGTCTGGCGACGCCATGGTCCTTGGATTCTGTCGAGCTTCGCTGCATTCGTCCTCCTGCTAATGTCCCCTTGGATGATCATGCGGACGCCGCCTGGGGTCTGGTCACGCTTTCTGCTCGTTGCGCTGCCCGCGCTGGCGATGACGGCGTTGATCGCGATCTCGGCGACGCGTGCGACGCGCTCACTAGATGCGGTCGACGAGCTCACAAAGCTCTGCGACGCCAACGAAAAAGAGGCTTCGCCGCAGAAGCAAGTGGTGAGGCTCAACGAGATGCACACCTACATCGAAGAACTCTACCAGGATCACTTCGATCGAATCGATCGGCAAATCGAAGAGGCCACCGAGATCAAATGACTCTCACGCCCGACTCGACTGACACTACGAGGTGCCCTCTGTGCGGCGAGGTAAACGAATGCGCCGTCGCGGCGGGACGCGATCCGGAGTCATGCTGGTGCATGACGGCGACGATGAGTCCCGACGCCCTTGCTGCGATTTCCGCCGAAGCACAGGGCAAGGTATGCATCTGCGCGACGTGCGCGACCGGTGAGTCCCAAGGCGACTGACGCGACGCTAGCTTGCGGCCGCGGTCGACCCGCACGGGTTGCACTGACTGGCTAGCTCGTCGTGTTCGACCTGGATGGTAGCGTGCTGGATCGCGAAACGATCGGCCAAGGTTCGGTTGGCAGCGTCGATGATGCCTTGGTGATCAGCGTCGTCGGCAATGATCAAGTGAACCGTTGCGATGTTCCTTCCGCTAGTCAGCGACCAAACGTGGAGGTCATGTGCGTCCTCGACGCCGGAGATGCCGTTGAGGGCTGATTCGACGTCCTCGATACAGATGCCCTTGGGGACGCCCTCCATCAAAACCCCGAGGGTTTCCTTGACGAGCCCCCACGACGAGTAGAGGACGAGCGCCGCGATGACGAACGACGCCGCCGGGTCAGCCCATCGCCAGCCCCAGAAGTAGATTCCAGCGCCGGCCGCCATCGCACCGACGCTCCCAAGGGTGTCGGCCATGACGTGCAGCCATGCCCCGCGAACGTTGAGGTTGCTACTTCGGCCCCCGCTCAAGATAGCGAGGTTGACCAGATTGATGAGCAGGCCTCCGCTCGCGACCGCGAGCATCAGTCCGCCTTGCACCTCGGGTGGGGCCGAGAGACGCTCCCAAGCCTCGCGCGCGATCAGCACAGAGATGGCGACGAGAGCGGCTCCGTTCGTGAGCGCGGCGAGGATCTCGGCTCGGTGGAAGCCGTAGGTCCGCTGAGCCGTCGCCGGGCGTTGGGCCAGCATGACCGCAACCAGGGACAACCCAAGCGCAGCCGCGTCGGAGAACATGTGTCCGGCGTCCGCGAGCAGGGCCAACGAGTTCGACGCAATCCCGCCGACCACCTCCGCAACCATGTACGTAGTGGTCATGACGAGGGCTAGCGCTAGCCTTCGACGATTGGCTGCGACTTCGGTATGGCTTGCGTGGTGGTGGTGGTGCTGATGCCCCATCTTCAGAGTTTGCTTACCACGGCGTTGGCGGTCGAGCGATTCCGCGACAGATGGCTGTAGTCCTTTGTCGCTCGCTGTAGTAACAAATCGCCTTCAGGCTGGTGGCGAGCGAGCTGGCAGCGAGGAGGAGCCCCATGAGCGAGAAGAAGGTGGTCATTTACGGCGGCGCAAACACCGACGTCCATTGGGACGGCCGATTGTGCATTCATATTGGGGAATGTGGCCGCGCGGCGAACGACCTTTTCGTTGGCGGTCGGCAGCCGTGGTGCCAGCCCGACCAAGTGAGCCCGGACGACGCGACCGAGGTGGTCGAACGATGTCCTAGCGGCGCATTGACCCACCTTCGCAAGGACGGCGGTAATCCGGAGACCGCAGCTTCCGAGAATGTGGTGTCCGTCATGTACAACGGCCCGCTGTACGTTCGTGGCGATCTCGAAGTCGACGGCGCGGCGGACGACATGCCGGGAGTTGCGTTCCGAGCCGCCCTCTGCCGCTGCGGACAATCGAAGAACAAGCCGTTTTGCGACAACAGTCACGAGGAGGCGGGCTTCAAAGACTACGGGGCGGTCGGTGACAGCGGGGAAGCGCTCGACGCGTCTGGAGGCACACTCAAGGTGGGGCGCGCACCGAACGGTCCTCTCTTGCTGAGCGGAAACTTCACCATCGTCGCGGCGAGCGGCCGAAGAGCGTGGACCGGGAAGAAGGCCGCGCTTTGCCGTTGTGGGCAATCACAAAACAAGCCGTTCTGCGACGGCGCGCACAAGGCAGCCGGCTTCGAAGCAGAGTAAGTCGTTCACTCGGAGGTTTGTGTGAGCTTCTCGACAATGATGGACCGCCCTCTCTTGATCTCGGACTTGTTCGAGCACGGACGGCGTTTCTACGTGGACAGTCGTGTGATTACTGCGGGAGAGGGCGGCGACCGAATCGCGACCTACGCGGAGGTCGCGGATCGCACCGACAAGCTCGCCAAGGCGCTCCTGAAGCTCGGCGTGCAGCGTGAGGATCGAGTCGGCACGTTTTGCTGGAACACCCAGGAGCACATGGAGGCCTACTTCGCGATCTCGTCGATGGGCGCCGTCATGCACACGCTCAACATCCGCTTGTTTCCAGAACAACTCGCGTTCGTGATCAATCACGCCGAGGATAAGGTGATCATCGTCGACGACAGCCTGGTTCCTCTGCTGGGCAAGGTCGCCAAAGACATGTCGACGGTTGAACACATCGTCGTCGTTGGAAGTGGAGACAATACGCCTCTTCGGGAGGCGCCACGTGCGACCTTACATCGCTATGATGATCTGCTGTCTTCGGAGTCGTCCGGAATCGACTGGCCTGTTCTCGATGAGCGTGCCCCGGCTTCAATGGCGTACACGAGTGGAACGACGGGGGATCCGAAAGGTGTCGTCTACAGCCACCGCTCGACGGTGCTGCACTCGTACGGGCTCACGTCCGGCGCGGTCACCGGGCTCAACGAGCGAGATATGATCCTCACAATCGTGCCGATGTTCCACGCGAACTGTTGGGGGCTTCCCTATGCAGGCTGGTGGGTCGGCACCGATTTCCTGCACCC
>CAYZDM010000135.1:0-7356 GCA_964476875.1 uncultured Sandaracinaceae bacterium
ACCAAATAATACTAACGGTTGGTCATTGGCCAGCTTCACGCCGTCAATGTTCAAATGCCAACCGCGGAGCTTCGTCCCAAAGAGAGTGGTCAGACCGACGAGGACGACCTGATGCCCTACCCGGTGCTCGACGCGATCGAGCGCTTGGCGATTGGCGACAAACTGCCGCCGGCCGACTGCCTCGAGATCCTGAAGAGCCAGTTTCCCAAACACGATGGGGATACCCTGCGCGGATGGGTGAAACGCTTCTTCCAGCTTTGGTCGCGCAACCAGTGGAAACGGGAGCGGTACGCACCGTCGCTCCACGTCGACGACAAGAACCTCGACCCTAAAACATGGTGCCGGTTTCCAATCTTGTCTGGTGGCTTCGAGCGCGAGCTATCGGAGCTCTGAACGAACGGTCCCGGCCATGCGGTCGATCTCCTCGGTCACAAGGTCGGGGCGCTCCATCGCCATGAAGTGCGTGACGTCTGCGAGGACCAATAGACGTGTGTCGGGCCGACATCGCATGAACGCCTCGCGCGACTCTTCGGTGAACGGCGGACCGGCATGCTCACGAGCGAACAAGGTGATCGGGCACTGAACCTTTCGCAGCGCACGATAGGGATTGACCGTCGACACGGCGAACGCCTTGGCCTCCCAGGCACTATCGCAACTCAGTCGAACCGTTCCGGCTTCGGTCTCTATAGTGCCGCCCCTGACGTACGCCTCGATCCACGCTGTCTCCCAGGTTCGGAACGGCCCTTTCCCCACGAAATTCTCGACCGCGGCTGCGCGGGATTCGAAGTCCATGCGCCGGCGTGCGGCCAACCCCACGATGGGGAGGAGGCGCCCGGACAGCCCGAGCGCACGGGCCACGGCGAGTACAGGAACGAGTCGTGGCGGAACGATGACCGGATCGATCAACACCAAGCCGCGAACCAGTTCGGGACGCAGTGCAGCGACCTCCATACTGACGGTCGCGCCCATCGAGTGACCCGCGAGGATCACCGGCTGCCGCAGCGTGTCGACATACGCCTCGAGATCTTCGCGAAAAGGCTTCCAAGAACGGAGCCGCTTGGGGTCAGCGGCCGCTGATGAGCATCCGTGCCCGCGAGCATCCATCATGTGCAGGTCGATCGATGGACCGAGCCCCCCGACCAGTTCACGATAGGTTTCCGCGTTGAAACCAGTGGCGTGCGCAAAATGGACGGTGACATCCTCATGGCCGCTGGGCTCGCGGCGGAGAACCGAGAAGTCCCCAAAGCGCTGTCGCACGGTGCTCGACACGTCTATTCGGGGGAGATCCGTTTGAACACGCGCGCGACGATGCCGTCTGCGGTCGCCGGCATGAGCCGTTTGAGCGCGTCGGCCATGCGGGCCTCTTTGGTGATCAGCACACGCGGGGAGTTGTACTCGATGGCCTTGACCACTCGCGCGGCCACGACATCTGGCGTCGTCCCAAGCCGATCGAAAAGCCGCTGAGTCGAATCTCTGAGCTCCTTGTGCGTGTCTGTAATCAGACGCGCGTTTCTCACGATGTTGGTTTGGATAGCGCCAGGATGCACCGAGGTGACGCCGATGTTGTCGCCCGCGAGTTCGGCACGCAGTGATTCGCTGAAGCCGCGTACGGCGAACTTCGTGGCGACGTAACTCGTCTGAAGCGGTGGTGCGATGATCCCGAAGACGCTGGACAGATTGACGATGTGCCCCTCACCGGCCGCCTTGAGGTGAGGAAGGAAGAATTTGCAACCGTAGATAACGCCCCAGAGGTTCACACTGAAAATCCACTCGATGTCCTCGATGCTGTGTTCCTCGAACGAGGCGTAGACCGTCACGCCGGCGTTGTTGACGAGGATGTTAACCTCGCCGTGCGCATCCACCACGTCGGAAGTGAACTGCCTCATTTGAGTTTGATCGGAGACATCGACGTGATGCGAGGTCACCGTCACCCCCTCCGCCTCCATCTCGCCACGCAACGCTTCGAGGGCGTCTTCGTTCACATCACAAATCGCGAGGTGGCAACCCTTGTTCGCCAAGGCAAGGGCCGTTTCTCGTCCGATCCCGTGACCGGCGCCGGTGACTACCGCAACTTTCCCCTCGAGATGTCGCATGCGACCTCCGACTTGGACCGTACAATCCTACGCGTGCGACGCAACCCCCGCGGGGTCAACCAAACGCGTAGCGCACGTCGGTCAGCCGCTCCGATTCTTCCCACAGGCGGGCTGCCACCTCGGGATCTCGCGCCTTGCTCGCGGGCTCGACGATCTCGGGCGGACCATGCCATCCCATGAGACGCGTAGGACCAATGTATTCGCTCCCGCGGAGCGGCTCGACCGTCGCGAAGACCGTGGGCAACGCCCCCGCCGCGGCGTCTTGCGCCAGCATCGAGTTCCCCCAGGCGCTCAACCGCTCCATCAGTTTCGATCCCTCCATCCTGGGACCCGCCTCCTGCAGATTGGTCGCAGCCCAGCCCGGATGACAGGCCAAACTGATCGTGTCGCTGCCCGCGTCTTTGAGCCTGCGGTCGAGTTCCAGGGCGAAAAGAAGATTCGCGAGCTTGCTCTGACCGTACGCCGCCCACTTACTATAGCTTCGCTCCGATTGGAGATCGTCGAACCGAATGCGACCGAACTTGTGCGCGAGGCTGCTGACGCTAACCACGCGAGACCCGGGTGTGGCGAGGAGCAAATCGAGGAGACGTCCGGTCAACGCGAAGTGACCCAGATGATTGGTGCCCAACTGCATCTCGAAACCGTCGGCCGTCGCTCGCTTCGGCAGTGCCATGACGCCGGCGTTATTTATCAAGGCGTCGAGGTGCCCGTGGGTTTCGCGGAAGGAATCGGTAAACGCTTGCACCGAAGAAAGGTCGGAAAGATCGAGCGGGATGAGCTCCAGTCGCGCAGTGGGAGCTTCGCTTCGGATTCGATCCGCGGCGGCCCTCGCCTTGTCTTGATTTCTGCACGCGAGGACGACATCGGCCTTTCGCTTGGCAAAGGCGAGCGCGGCCTCGTACCCGATTCCACTGTTAGCGCCTGTGATGATAATCACACGGCCAGAGAGGTCGGGGACCTGATCGAGATTCCAGTCGTGAGGCATGTCGCAGAACCTACACCGATCGGACGCCTTTGGCCGGCATCGAGGAGCAAAAAACCTCCAATAACAACCGCCCCATGCTAGATTTCCGCTCGTCGGGTGCAGTGGGCCCCGACCAAGGGAGGGTGAGAATGCGAGGATTTCTAATTCTGATGCTGAGCTTGATGCTCGGCGTTATCGGTTGCGATAGCAGTAGCAGCAACGGCACAGGTGGGGCTGGCGGCTCTGGCGGCGACGGCGGCACGGGCGGTCAGGCCGGTATGGGTGGCAGTGGTGGGTCCGGCGGAGGCGACGGCACTCCGATCATCACAGAGATCTCCTGGGAGGCCGATCCCGGTTGCGCGCAAGGCCAATCCTCCGACGTCGTCGTGACGGTCCTCGCAACCGATTCAGACACCGAATCGAGGGATCTGATCTACACCGGAAGCGTCGGCGGCTGTCAGGGCCCTCTCGACGCCGAGGTCTCGACGATAAACTGTCCCAACGTCGCGCCCTACCCGGGCACGGTGATGGTGGCGGACCCGGACGGCAACAGCAGTCTGCCAGTGACCTTCGATGTGCCGATTTGCGCAGATGGCAGCTGCGTGAACGGCCCGACCGGCTGCAACTAGGGCGGCGGCCAGGACAGACGCCAAGGTCACATTGACTGAGGCGTCCGTCCCAGGCGGCACCCAAAGAGCGGTATTGGGGCCATCGGCGCCCAAGCGCCACACACAGCTTCGCCTACCTGCTATCCTCGCTGATCTCTATGGCTGGAAATAGCAACTATGAAGCCGAGGTCGTCGTCATTGGCGCGGGCCTCGCTGGGATGGTGACCGCGCTAGAACTGCTCGACGCGGGCAAGCGCGTCGTCATGCTGGACGCGGCGACACGCGACCGATTTGGCGGGCTCGCGTTGTGGTCGTTCGGCGGCATGTTTTTTGTCGACTCGCCTGAGCAACGCAAGAACGGCATCAAAGACTCCGTCGACTTGGCGATGGACGATTGGGTTCGTTACGGCGAACTCGATCCCAACGACGTGTGGCCCTACCGCTGGGCGGAAGCCTACGTCAACCGTTCCACCGAAGAGGTGCGCGACTGGCTCGCCGAGCGTGACGTGAGTTTCTTCCGCGCAGTCAACTGGACCGAGCGCGGGTACTTCGTCCCGGGCAACTCGGTGCCGAGGTTCCACATCGTCTGGGGCACCGGGGAAGGCCTCATCGTTGCGCTAATTCCACGCCTCGAGGCGCATGAGAAAGCCGGCGGGCTCCAGCTCCACTTCGGCCACCGCGTCGACGGCTTCACGAAGCAAGGCGGTCAGATCGTCGGTTGCCACGGAACGAACGGCGCCGGCGAGTTTGAAGCCAAAGGCGACGCGGTCGTCATCGCCGCTGGTGGCATCGCCGGCAGTCACGAAAAAGTCCGCGAGGTGTGGCCGAGGGACCAATGGGGCGAGCCGCCGGAGCCGATGCTCAACGGGTCGATTCCGGAAGCAGACGGCAAGCTCCTCGACCGCGCCGAAGAGGCCGGAGCCAACATCACGCATCTCGAGAAGATGTGGAACTACGCCGCCGGCGTGCGTCACTGGGAGCCGGCCTTTCCCAATCACGGACTGAGTCTAGTCCCCGCGAAGTCTCCATTGTGGGTCAACTACCAGGGACGGCGATTCGTCGATCCGCCGTTGGTCGGCGCGTACGACACTCTCATGCTGGTCGATCGTATTTGCCAGGAAGAGAAAAAGTACTCCTGGCAAGTGATGAACCGGAAGATCGCAGACAAAGAGTTTGCAGTGTCGGGCGCTGAGTTCAACCCCGCGGTCCGCGACAAGAAGATGCTCGCCTTCGTCTTGCGTCTTCTAAAAGGCAATGGAGAACAGGTTCAGGAGTTCATCGACCACTGCCCAGACTTCGTGACGGGTAACACTGTGGCGGAACTCGCCGACAAGATGAACGCCCTCACCGGCACCAAGGACGTCGACGCCGCGGTGCTCGAACGGGACATCGCCAACTACGACGCCAACATCGCTCGGGGAACCAAGTTTCAGAACGACGACCAGCTTCGCCGCATTGCCCACGTGCGTCAGTATCTCGGCGACCGGCTACGCACTTGCAACATGGCGCCCATCCTAGACCCAGCCGCCATGCCACTGATCGCCATCCGAATGCAGATCCTCACGCGAAAGAGCCTGGGCGGCATCCAAGTGGACCTTGAGGCGAAGGTCCTCGACCAGCAAGGCAGCCCGATCCCCAACCTCTTTGCCGTCGGCGAAGCCTGCGGCTTCGGGGGTGGCGGAATGCACGGAAAGCGATCACTCGAAGGGACATTCCTCGGGGGCTGTGTGTACTCTGGTCGCGTCGCAGCACGCGCGATCAACAGCGGTCAAGGTGTGAGGTAGTCCATGAAACAAAGCGGCGCATGGTTGACGGCGCGTGCTCTCGAGAATATCGGGGTCAGGTACACATTCGGCATTCCGGGTGTGCACAACACCGAGATCTACGACCAGCTCAATCGCAGTGAGCAAATCACGCCGGTGCTCGTGACGCACGAACAAGGCGGGAGCTTCATGGGCGAGGCACTCAGCCGCGTGAGCGACGACATCGGTTGCCTGCTGATCGTACCGGCGGCGGGCATGACGCACGCGATGAGTGGCATCGGCGAGGCTTACCTCGACGGCGTCCCGCTTCTCGTGATCTCGGGAGGCATTCGACGCGACTCCGGGCGCCACTACCAGCTCCACCAGCTCGATCAGCAGCGTGTCCTCGACGGCATCACCAAGGCTGCATTCTTGGTCGAAAAGCACGAAGACGTCGTATCGACGATCTACAAGGCCTACGAAATTGCCACCTCCGGCCTTCCGGGTCCGGTCTTCGTCGAGATCGCGGGTGACGTGCAGATGTTCACCGCTGAGGTGGACGATGTGCCGAAGTTCGTACCGAGCTACAGACCACCGGCGCCGGATCCCGCCCTGATCAGGCGCGCTGTCGAGCTGTTGCGCAAGGCGAAGCAACCGGGTTTGTATCTCGGATGGGGGGCGCGCGAGGCCACCCGTTGGAGTACCGAGGTCGCGGAACTCTTGGGCTCACCGGTATCGACGACGCTGCAGGGCATCAGCGTGTTTCCACATGACCACGCACTGCACACAGGCTTCGGCTTCGGTCCGTCGGCGGTTCCGGCCGCGCGCAAGGCCTTCGAAGGGGTCGATTGTCTCCTCGCCGTCGGCGTCCGCTTCGCAGAACTCGCCACCGGCAGCTACGGCATGCCGATTCCCGAAACGCTCATCCACGCCGATATCGATCCAGAGGTGTTCAGCAAGAACTACCCCGCGACCGTGGCGATCGAAGCCGACGGGGAGCTCTTCATGATGGCGCTACTCGAAGCGCTCAAGAAGGAGCGAGTCAGTCCCCCGGATCGAAGCGAGCTTGAGACGCGCATCCGGCAAGAGAAGGAGTCCTTCTTCGCAAGTTGGACCAGCAAGATCAACGAGGAGAGAGTCAGCCCGGGCATCTTTTTCCGACAACTCCGCAAGAAGCTAGACCGCGACGCGTATGTCGTGGTCGACGACGGGAACCACACCTTCCTCACCGCCGAGCAGTTCCCTGTATACGAGTCGAAGCACCTCATCTCCCCGACCGATTTCAACTGCATGGGCTACTGTGTTCCGGGGGCGATCGGCGTGAAGCTGGCGCACCCTGACAAGCAGGTCTGCGCGATCGTGGGCGACGGCGCCTTCATGATGACTGCACTCGAGATCCTCACAGCCACCATGAATCAACTCGGAGTCGTCTTTTTCGTGTTTCACGACGGAGAGCTCGCCCAGATTTCGCAACTACAGTCGATTCCGCTGAAGGACAAGACATGCACCGTCACCGGTGATTTGCAGGTCGAGGGCGTGGCAACCGCCACGGGTGCGGCATATATACACATGGACAACGACCTCGGAATCGATCGTGCGCTCGACGAGGCGCTCACGATCGCCGCGGGAGGGCGGCCTGTGATTGTTGACGTCAACATCGACTACTCGCGCAAGAGCGTTTTCACCCAAGGTGTGGTCAAAACGAACCTCGGCCGCTTTCCGTTGGGTCAGAAGGTCCGGTACATCGGGCGAGCGCTCAAGCGGCACACGATCGGATGAGGCCTGCCGTGTCCACTCCTGCCATCCCCCTCGCTTGTTTGGTCTTGGCGGGCGGATTGTTCGTCGCAATGTCTGTCGCCTCACCGGCTGCGGCGGACCGCACACCCGACGAACCGAACGCCCCGAAGAACATCGACGTCAGTCCGCCGCAATTTCGACATTTTGTATCA
>CAYZDM010000136.1:0-7351 GCA_964476875.1 uncultured Sandaracinaceae bacterium
GGCTCGGATTTCGGTGCCGTTGATGTAGCGGGCGTCGTCGGAGGCTAGGAAGGCGATGACCGACGCGCAGTGTTTTGGTTTGGCGAAGCCGACGAAGGGCATCGCGCCCTTGAGGAGCTCCATGTCGGCACCGGGGGGAGCCTTGAAGTCGCCGTGCAGCGCTGTGGCGATTCCGCCGGGAACGACGCAGTTCGCTCGGAGACCCTGCTTCACATACTCCTGATAGAGCGCACGGGTCATCGAGATCACCCCACCCTTCGACGCAGCGTATGCGGCCATCCACGGGTGGCTGCCAATCGCCGACGTTGAGGAGCAGTTCACGATGGCGCTGAATCGGTTCTTTAAAAGGTGCGGGAGCACGGCGTGATTCACATAGAACGTGCCGTTGAGATTGATGTCGATGATCTGATGCCACTGCTCGAAGGACATCTCGTGAGTGTGGTAGGTGCGCAGGATGCCGGCGCAGTGACACAAGGTGTCGAATCCGCCCATGTCCTGCGCGGATTGATCGATCACCTCTTTGACGCGCGCGCCATCAGTAACGTTGCATTCGTAGACCCAAGCCTTGACGCCGAGGGCCTCGACGAGCGTCTTGGTGCCGGAAAGTCCCTCCGCGTTGATGTCAATGAGCGCTACATTGCCGCCCTCTTCGGCGATGCGCTGCGCGGTGGCCTGGCCAATGCCTGCGGCCGCACCGGTGATCACAACGTTCTTTCCTTCAAACCTTTTCATCGTACTTCTCGCTCTTCCTTGTTGGTCGCTAGTAACCGTGAAGCTCCGCCCAACGCTGTCGGTGGCGCGAAGGCTCTCCAAAAATCATGTAGGCCGCTTGAGCGCGCTTCATGTAGAAGCCGATGTCATGCTCGTCGGTGACGCCTATGCCGCCGTGCATCTGAATCGCCTCCTTGGCGGCATGAAGAAAGGTCTCGGACGCCATGGCCTTGGCCAGTGAGGACAGTCGCGGCACATCTTCGGGGGCGTCGTCGATCGCGCGGGCGGCCGCCAGAACGACCGAACGGGTAAGCGCGATCTCGGTGAAGACAGCCACCGCGCGGTGCTGTAGCGCCTGAAAGGACCCGATCGAAACACCAAACTGCTCGCGCTCCTTGATGTACTCGATGGTATCGGCAAAGGCCTGCTCCGAGGCGCCGAGCATCTGGGCTGACACGCCGACTGCAGCGCGATCGAGTACTCCTCGAAGCAGGTCCCACCCCCCATCGAGGGCACCCACGATGTCTTCGGCACTGACCGATACTCTCTCGAGCTCGACGATGGCGGCATTCAAGCCGTCGATTCGGTGCTGTCGTGTAACCGTCACCCCAGATTGGGCAGGGTCGAGCAGGAACAGCGTGCAGGAGGAATCCGATGTTACCGCTGACACGATGATTCGGTCGGCCACATGCGCGTCGAGCACCTGAGTCTTTTGGCCTGTGATCTCGAAGCCATCCCCAGCGCGCTCGGCGACTGTTTTCAGACGTGGGCGCACACCCGGCCCGGGCTCTTCATGCCCGACCGCGAGCAGCGTTTCGCCTGTCGCGACTCCGGGAAGCAGAGCCTCCCTCTGCGCAGTCGACCCTCCAAGCAGGAGCGCCTGCGTACCGAGTAACGACGTCGATACGAACGGCTCCGGCATCAACTCGCGGCCACTCTGTTCGAGCACGACGCAGAGGTCGAAGAAACCCAGGCCCAAGCCCCCGTGCTCCTCCGGGATCTGAAGGCCTAGCCAGCCAAGCTCCGCCATTTCATTCCATAGCGACCTGGAGAATCCGACCTCGTGCTTTGAGTCGCGGAACGTTCGGATGCGGGACGCCGGAGCACGCTCGCGAATGAACTCATGTGCCGTCTTGGACAGCATCTGTTGCTCGTCGTTGAGGATCAGAGATGGTGCCCGATGTCCGCTCACTTCTTCCCCTCCGGCAGTCCGAGCACTCGCTTGGAGACGATGTTCTTCTGTATCTCAGACGAACCGCCTTCAATCGTACTCGCACGTGACCTGAGCCAATCACGCGTGTACTGGAGGTCCTCCTCGTCGAAGCCGGGGCCCTCCCAACCGAGGCCCTGACTTCCGGCGACCTTCATACCCAGCTCGAAGCGCATCTGCTTGAGGTCGGTGCCGACGATCTTCGTAATCGAACCCTCCGGTCCGGGCGTCCCGCTCTCGGCGCCTTGCTGTATCCGCGCGAGCGTCAGGTGAAACGCCTCCTCGAGCATTCCCAGCCTGGCCAGCTCATCGCGGAACAGCGGGTCGGGGATTGTCCCTTCGGGGGCGTCCAAATGTTTGCGCGCCCTAGCAAGCACATCACGCTGTGCAGAGCCAGGCTGACGCGCAATCGACCGGCCGATCGAAGAGCGTTCATGCGCGAGAATCGCCTTTGCGATCGTCCAACCCTCATTCTCGCTGCCGACTAGATTTCCCGCCGGCACGCGAACGTTGTCGAAGAAGGTCTCGCAGAATGGCGAGTACCCACTGATCAGGTCGATCCGGCGGACCGTGATCCCGGGGGTGTTGAGATCAGCCAAGATCACCGAAATACCCATCTGCTTCTTCGGCGCGTTTGGATCGGTTCGAGTGAGGCAGTAGATCCAGTCGCTCAAGTTCGCGTGAGACGTCCAGACCTTCTGGCCATTCAGTACGAACTCGTCGCCATCGCGCTCTGCCTTGAGCTGCAGGTTGGCGAGGTCGGAGCCGGCGTTGGGCTCCGAGTACCCCTGACACCAGCGCACTTCACCTCGAGCAATCCCAGGCAGATGTTGAGCTCTCTGCGCGTCGCTCCCGTACTCGAGCAACACCGGACCGAACATCGCGAGGCCCTGCCCCCCGACCGGTCGCGGCACGCCAATGGCCTTCATTTCAGCGTGAATGATCTCTTCTTGCGCGCGGCTGAGCCCGCCGCCGCCGTACTGCTTGGGCCAACTCGGAGCGGTCCACCCTTTCTCGATACCGAGGTCACGCCAACGCAACAGATCCGGGTCCGTCTCCTCGCACTTCGAACCACCCCAGTAGCCGTCGAACGGACCGCTACCACTCGTGCCCCAGAGCGACTTCGGTGCGTTCTCACGAACCCAAGCGCCTGCCTCCTCCCGAAATGCGTCCAGGTCGCTCACGCGATCACTCCGCCGCTCCGGCCTTCTTCATGTCCAGAGCAACATCTTCGATCATGTCTTCTTGGCCACCGACAGTCTTCATGCGGCCGAGCTCCACCAGAATGTCGGTCGAGCTGACGCCGTACTTGTCAGCGGCGCGCTTGGCGTGAAGCAGAAAGGACGAATATACCCCCGCGTACCCAAGCGTGAGCGAGTCGCGATCTGCGCGCACCTTGTGTGTCATGAGCGGGTAGACGATATCCTCCGCGACGTCCATGAGCTTCCACATGTCGGTCCCCGTCTCGACGCCCATGCGATGGAGCACTGCAACAAATACCTCGAGGGGCGTGTTGCCCGCTCCGGCCCCCATACCAGCAACCGACCCGTCCACACGGGAAGCGCCCGCCTCTATCGCGGCCAAGGAGTTGGCGATACCCATATGCATGTTGTGGTGACCGTGGAAGCCGACCTCCACGTCAGCGTTCAGCTTCTCTCGCAGCAGACCCACTCGCGCGGTCACATGGTCTGGAAGCATGTAGCCAGCCGAGTCCGTGATGTAGAGACAGTTCGCGCCGTAGCCCTGCATCAGCCTGGCCTGCTCTAGAAGCTCTTCAGGAGAGATCATGTGGGCCATCATGAGAAAGCCCACCGTGTCCATCTCCATCTTTGCGCCGAGGCTGATGTGCTGCTCGGAAACGTCCGCCTCGGTGCAATGCGTAGCCACGCGAATCGTGTGAACCCCGCAATCGTGCGCCATGCGAAGGTGGTCGACCGTGCCAATGCCCGGTATTAGCAATGCGGAAATCTTGGCGGCCTTCATTTTCGGGACGACCGCACGCAAATAGTCCTCATCGCTCGCGGCCGGAAAACCGTAATTGACTGATGCGCCGCCGAGCCCATCGCCATGAGTCACCTCGATGAGAGGAACGCCAGCTGCATCGAGGGCCGTCGCGATTTCGACCATTTGCTCCACGGTGAGCTGGTGGCGTTGTGGGTGCATCCCGTCGCGCAGGCTCATGTCGTGGAGTGTTACCTTCTTGCCTTCGAGATTCATGCTGCCTCCGCGCGCTGAATTTCCTCAGCGATGAGTTCGGCTGTTCGCAGCCCCGCTGCCGTCATGATGTCGAGATTGCCAGCGTACTTCGGAAGGAAATCACCGAGGCCTTCGACGAGCATGAAGAACGACACGCGATTCCCGTCGAACACTGGTCCGTTCTTGAGCGTGTATCCGGGCACGTACTTCTGGACCTCCGCGATCATCTGTCGCGCGGACTCGATGATCTCCTCCTGCTTGGGAGCCTCCTTGGTGAGGCAGTGAATCGTGTCGCGCATCATTAGCGGCGGCTCTGCTGGGTTGATGATGATGATGGCCTTGCCGCGATCCGCGCCGCCGACTACCTCGACACCCCTCGACGTGGTGCGGGTGAACTCGTCGATGTTCCTCCGAGTGCCCGGTCCTGCAGACTTCGAGGACACGGTCGCAATGATCTCTCCGTACTCGACCGCCTGAACGCGACTCACCGCCGCCACCATCGGAATGGTCGCCTGACCACCGCAGGTCACCATGTTCACGTTCTGTTCGTCGCGTCCGACCATCTCTTGCAAGTTGACGGGAGGCACACAGAACGGGCCGATCGCGGCTGGCGTGAGGTCGACCATCTTGACGCCGTACTTCTTCACGATCTCGTTGTTGGACTCGTGCACGTAGGCACTGGTTGCGTCCCATGCGATCTGGACCTTGTCGTCAGCGATGTGCGGTTCCATGCCCTTGACGCCATCCGCGGTCGTCTTGAGGCCGAGTTCCTTCGCTCGCTTGAGGCCTTCTGACTCCGGGTCGATTCCAACCATCCACACCGGCTCGATGAGCTCGCTTCGAAGCGCCTTGTAGAGCAGGTCGGTGCCGATATTCCCGGAACCGATGATCGCTGCCTTCACTTTCGTCGTCATCTCTCGCTACTCCTATGTGAACCGCACGGAGGCGGTTCCAATTCCCGCGACTTCGAGGCGCATCTGGTCACCCGAGACCACGGGTTCCAGCGGCACCAGCGAGCCGGAAAGCACCACATCACCCGCGTTCAAGCTAGTCCCGAACTCCGACAAGGTGTTCGCCAGCCAGCTAACGCAGTTGAGCGGAGAATCGAGCGCGGCGGAACCAAGGCCCTCACTGAGCAGTGCGCCGTTCTTGTACACACGCATCTTCAGGTTCGGGAAGTCGAGCCCTTTGGGGTCGACATGCTCGTCTCCGAGAACGAACAAGCCACAGCTCGCGTTGTCCGCGACCGTGTCTTGGATTTTGACCTTCCAATCGTGAACCCGACTGTCCACGACCTCGAAGCAGGCCATGACGTACTCGGTAGCGTCGAGGACATCGTCGTTGGTGACACCAGGACCGTTGAGGTCCTTCTTGAGCTTGAAGGCGATTTCTCCTTCAGCCCGCGGTTGAATCAACTGCTCGCTGATGGGCATCGGTCCGCCGTTCGGGTAGTGCATCTTGTCCGTCAAGTAACCGAAATCGGGCTGAAAGACGCCCAGCATCTCCTGCACGGCGAGGCTAGTGACGCCGATCTTCTTTCCGATGATCTTCTCGCCGTCGTCCTCGATACGACGCTTCACCATACGCAGGGAGACGTGATAGGCGTCCTCGATGCGGATTTCAGGCCACCTCTCCGTGAGAGGAATCAAGGTTCGGCGCGCGCGCAGCGCCGCGTATAGCTCGTCTCCAAGCGCCTCGATCCTTTGGCTCCGCGCTGCATCGTCCATGCCTAGATGAAGAAGTCGGTGTTCTTCTGACCGAAGAGTACGCCGCCCATGTTCGACGACGGTGTGTCCGGGCTGTTCGCGTGGTGGAGTCGAATCGTGTGAACGTCTTGGAAGTGCCGGTTGATGGGGTGATCGACAAACGCCGCGCGCGCACCGCAGGCGATGAACAACTGCTGGACGAGCTCAGTCGATACCCGAACGGCACGCGCAGAGTCGTTGCGGAAGTGGACTCTGCGGTCGAGCGGAATCTTCTCGCCTCGCTCAAGATACCCAGCCATCTCATCGAAGTTGCGCCGCAAGGTCAGAACTTCGCGGTCGAGCACGGCGGTTGCTTCGGCCGCCACGGCGGTGTTGGTAAAGGACTCCTTCGCCTTGCCGCCCGTGGCTTGGGATACCTTGTTCGTCATGAACTCGATGTAGGCGTCGAGCGCTCCGAACGCCGCACCGACCGCTGGCGTCGACACCGAGCGAACGTGGATCTGGCCGAACGGGTACTTGTATACGGGCGATGTGTTGATCTCGTTTCCGGGGCTCTGCTGCTTGAAGCCGTCCGCAAACTTGTGCATTCGGTGGTCTGGAACAAAGGCACCGTCGACCACGACATCCTTGCTGCCCGATCCGCGCAGACCTGACACGTGCCAGTTGTCGATGATCTCGTAGTCAGACCGCGGCACCAGGAAAGTGCGCATGTCCGGCGGCTTGCCTTCGTCACTAGGGACGAATCCGCCGAGGAACACCCACTCACAGGCGTCACACCCGCTCGAGAACGACCACCGACCACTGAGTTTCACGCCACCGTCCACCCACTCGGTCTTGGCGACGGGCATGTAAGACGAGGAAATCAACGTCTTCGGATCTTTACCCCACACCTCGTCCTGCGCCTCGGGCGCAAACAGCGCGAGCTGCCAGGAGTGAACGTTCAATACACCGTAGACCCATGCGCTCGATGCGCAGCCTCGGCCGAGTTCGAGCTGGAGGTCGAAGATGATCGACGGGTCCATCTCGTAACCACCGTACCTCCTGGGTTGCACGACCTTGAAGAACCCAAGGCGATGGAAGTCCTCGAGGGTCTCGTCCGGGAGTCTCCGAAGCTCCGCTGCCTTCTTCGACCGCTCCTGCAATATTGGGGCGAGATCGCGGGCTCGCTGAATCAGGTCTTCGCGTGTCGGCATGGGGCTGTGATCTCCGTCCATTGTCGTGTCTCCAGGCGCCGTCGGTTCAAGAACGCCGGCGATTGTCAGTTCGTGCAGTCCCGGCTTTACAGATGGGCGGCCTCAGGCCATAAAGTAGAACATGTTCTAGCCCACGGACCGGGACATGTCCAGCAGGCACGTATCAACATAGTGCTCAGTCTGGGACCCTGAAAGGACGCAATTGCATGCCGATACCGAATGGCCTCAAAGCCATCGACCTGATGATGAACATCCCGGATGGGGACCCCACCGCTTGGTACGATTTCATGAAGCCGTTGCTGCTCGACGAGGAGAGCCGGAAGCACTTCAAGATG
>CAYZDM010000137.1:0-7311 GCA_964476875.1 uncultured Sandaracinaceae bacterium
CCCTCCAACACGGACTGGAACGAGGCCGCCCTGCTCGGTCGACAAGTCGAGCACCGGGAAGTCCAGCTCGAGTCGGTGGGCATCACGATAGTGCCGCCCCAGCAGCATGGCCTTGGACCACCGGGTCCTTCGCGGCTTCCGCTTGGCGTACGTCGACGTGGCGGAGGCTTCTGTGACGGGTGCGGGATCCGGAAGATCGTCCGCACCCACACTGACAATCGCAGGGAGCTGCGTCGTGAAGAGCGTTTCGCCGGTGTCACCACCGATGAAGGTCACGCCGTCATCATGAGAGGCATTCAACCGAAGCTCGGCCCATCCGGAAGCTTGTTTCGCGAAGTCGTCGCCCCGAGCCCTGACGACCGACGTTGGCTCCGTCCCGGAAGAACCCGACACGATTTGAATCTGTGGAACCTGTTCGCCAACCTTGAGATACTGCAGGCTTCTATCGTGGCCCGACACGAACACGAACGTCCCGCTCTTCTCAGCCGATGCCTGGAACGACGAGGCTAGCGAATCGTACTTGACGTGATTGCGATACTGCTCGACGAGCCCACCCTGTTTCGTCCAGACGGTGATGCTTCCTGCCAGGGGTGGCTTGACGTGTTCGGCGGCCTTGAAGTGTCCCCCGTATTCACCCAGGCTCTCAAGCGGGTGATGCATCGCAACGACCATGCGCTTGGTTCGGTTCTTTCTGGTGAGCAGATCGAGTGCCGTGGTGAGTTGGCCGCGTGAGTCATATTCGCAACCCTCGTTGAAACGAGCGTGCGCTTTCCAGTCTTGCATCCACCACTGACTGTTGATCAACACCAGAACACCCAATTCGCCGAGCTCGACTGTTGTCGGTTCTCCGCAATCGGCATTCGGCATGACATCGACATGGTCGTCATCGTCCGAAAAAGCGGCGTTCAGCTCGTGATTGATGAACTTGCGTAGACGACGAACGTCTTTGCGTCCCGCGTAGTCGTCGTTCCCGGCGAGAAAGAAGGTCTGTCCGCCGCGACGCACGAATTCGCGAACTGCGTCCACATGCGCTTTGACGTCGCGCTCGACGGTCGCTCGGTTCTGGTCAGTCTTGCCGGGCATCCCGCCCGCACCGGAGTAGTTGCCGGTGAATATGACGATGGTCGACTCCGGGTCTGCCGACGCCAACCTCTCTTCGAGTCGGTCTAGAGTCGGGCTCGGGGTCTCCCCAGCCGTACCACCTAAGACGATCAACGTGGCTTCCGTCGGCTCTGGTTCGGGAGTCGCGTCTAGGCCGATGGCTTCGGTCGCGACAGAATCCGGATCGACGGAATCTGCCTTGGCCGCCCCGACGTGCCACGCGATCAGACTGATACAGGCCGTTGCAGCAAGGATCGGGAGATCCACCCTGCTCAGGTAGTCGAGCATGCTGCCTTGCATATGCACCCTGTGATGCGAGCCGAGTCCTCTAGGTTACGAGTGACGACCGTTCTGCCGCCCGCAGCCCACGCGAAAGCTTGCCGACCCCCCGCGCCGGTAACACCTCCGGGCCACCACCGTACGCATCCCAGGTCATCGGCCGCCCACCCGACCTGAACAGCGTCTATCTCTACGCCCCGCAACCCGCCGACCGCGCTCGCATCGAGGACGCCATCGACAGCACGCTCGGAAGCGTGGGTCTGGTACAGAAGCTCTGTTCCGCCTTGCCGTTGAACCCACGATAGACTCCGCTAGATCGCGAAATCGGGTACCCTGCGCTTTCCTGCACATGTCGAACGATGAAGAAGACCTAGTCCGCCGCATGCGAGAGGGCGAAGACGCTGCCTTCGACGAGGTGATTCGGAAGCACGGTCCGATGCTTCTCCGCGTCGCACGACGCCTTACGCGAGACCCGGACGAAGCCGTGGATTGCTTTCAGGACGCGATGCTGAAGGCGTTCGAGAAGTTCGATTCGTTCGACGGTCGTTCCAAGCTGAGTACTTGGCTCTATCGGGTTGTCGTCAACGCCTGCCTCATGCGGATTCGGGGGTCCAAGGCGAGGCGCACGGGTTCCATCGACGACCTCTTGCCTGTCTTCGATGGCGACGATTGCCGTATCGAGTCCTTGATACAACCCCCGTCACCGGAGATACTGCTAGAACGAGAGGAGACGCGCCGCATGGTAAAGGCTGCCGTCAACCAACTCCCTGACTCCTACCGAACCGTGCTCGTCCTTCGCGACTTCGAAGAGCGGAGCACGGCAGAAGTGGCCGAGTTGCTCGGCCTAGAGGAGGGTAACGTCAAGGTGCGGCTCCACCGGGCGCGCTCTGCTCTCAAGAAATTACTCGAGCCTCTGTGGGAATCCGCCGTGCCGAAGGCCGTGTCGGTAGAGGGGGGTCGAACATGAATCGCATGCTTACATGCCGAGAGGTGGAGGGTTTCCTCATCGCCTACCTAGATGGCGATCTGCCGCTGACGCATCGCATGGCTTTTCAGGTGCACGTGCTCTTCTGTTCCGAGTGCAAGGCATACATCAGAAAATACAAGACCGCGATGACCCTAGGAAAGACGGTCTTTCAAGACGCGGATGGTGATGCGGCCGAGGAGATCCCCGACGATATGGTCAAGGGGATTCTCGCTGCTCGTCGCCTCAAGCGCCCAGACTGACTCGTTCTCCGTTTTCTCTCGTGCAGCTCGGCATGGTCGTCGCGTCGACATGGTCAGACCAATTGGACGATGTCAGACTGCGAAAATAGTGCCGACACTTGCAACCGCAGTGCAGGCTCCGCGTACAGCTCCGGCGGCACACTGATGTCCGCGAGATATAGCTCGCCGACATGTGCTCGCACGGATTGCACGCGGAGCCCTTCCTTTGGCAGCGCGAGGGTCAACGTGGCAGCGGCGTGAATCACCGGGTAGAGGATAGACCCAGTGGAGGTATCCACGCCGGAAGGGGTGTCGAGCGCAAGGACTGGCGCAGGTTGAGCACCCGCCCAGTGGATCATGTCCGCCGCGGTGCCGCGTGGCGGACCCTTGAGGCTGTATCCGATAATCCCGTCGACGACGAGGTCGAACTCAGTGTCAGCCGACGGTGTGCCGATTTCGATTGGGATGTTCATCGCGCGAACGATGCCGAGTTGGTGGCCTGGTATCTCGGCGAACTCCGCGTGCGGTTTGGTGACAAACACCTCGACGTTTGATCCCCAATTTTTCAGCCGGCGTCCACAGACGAGCGCGCCGCCTCCGTTGCCGCCAACTCCAGCTAGGACTGCGACACGCTTTCCCACCGGATCTCCCGAAAGGAATCGCATTCGCGCCAGGTGTGCGAGGTTCCGTCCAGCGTTCTCCATCATCTGAATCAGCAGGATCTGGTAGTCTGCGATCATGGCCCGGTCGACCTCGACCATCTGCTCAGTCGTGAGAAACGGCACACTGGCCTCTTTGATTCTCGGAAACATATCACTGCCTTAGTCTCAACCGGTCATCTCATCAAAGGGCGCGTCTCGCTGAAGTCCGGCGTTGTTGGTCAGTTCTCCTGGCTTCCTGCGAGCTCAGAAGAAATGCATGCCGAATCCCGCAAGCAGGTCGAACCTCTGTCCGCCGAAGGTCGAGGGTTTGGGAAACCAAACGAACGTGAACTGCGCTCGAAGACGTTCGAGCAGCGCGAGGGCTACATAGGTTTGAAACACCGGTTGGCTGCAGTTCCGTGCGTCGCCGCGGGCGTTTGCCGACGTACACGTCCTGGCTGAAAACCGGTCCGCCGTGCCAAATTGATACCCTGCTCGAACACCGAGCATCGGTTGGATCACTTGCGACGTCCACCAAAGCATCTCGAGCTCCGGCCCTCCAACCAAGGAGAACGTGACGGCGGCAGGGCTCGGATTGACCAGCGTTCTGAGGCTGCCGATCTGAAGCGCGAGGTTGAGCCGGAAATAGCTTCGTTTGGTGTTGAACGGAAGAACGCTGCCGCCGACTTCGACGCCGGTTCCCAGCGTGAAATATCCCCAGTTTCTCGGGGGCTCGTAAGCGATCGTATTCACGGCGAACCGGCCGCCAGTCAACATGGCGAGGCGTTCGACGCGGCTCGGCTGTGCCTCCGAGATTGCCTGGACGACACGAAGCAGATCTCGGCGGATCCGAATTGGCGCTTGCTCCGCGTCTTCCCGCTCGAGGCCTAGGTCTTTGAAATGGAGT
Source organism: uncultured Sandaracinaceae bacterium (assembly GCA_964476875.1). Taxonomy (GTDB): domain Bacteria; phylum Myxococcota_A; class Polyangia; order Polyangiales; family Houyiibacteriaceae; genus SG8-38. The sequence continues at coordinate 4,135 of CAYZDM010000137.1, forward strand.
TGGTACTGCGCAAGAAGGCGCATCACGTAGTCGAACTCTCCTTCGTCGGCGTTCGGTCGATACGAGTGCTCCTCGTCCAAGGGAACGACACGCGGGGGAAGCGCACCGCGCGCCGCTTGACTGCAGTGGTAGTTCCGGTTGCTTGGATGGTGTGTGTCGACCGTGGATCCGGCGCACGACGCATAGAGTCGATCCAGCGAGACCTGCACTAGGATACGGAAGTCTTGCATCTCCGCGCCGTCACATGCGGCACGAAAGCGCTCCGCGGACGGCTCGTACCATCCGATCATGCAGGCGAAAGGTCGCCAGTAAGTCGGGATCTGGTCGGGGTCGCCGGATTGGAAGGAAGGGTGCAGCGCCGACAAAAGCGCCCGGAGCGTCGCCTCGTCCCCTGAGCGCTCCAGCCGATGGCCCGCCTCCGCGTACGCGTCGTACATTCCCAAATAGAAGTCGAATTCACGAAATTCGCGCTCGAAGAAGCCCAAGAAGGCTGCCAGCAGACCACTCATCGTCGGGAAGTTGCGATGCGTAACGAAGAGCCGTCGAAGGACCTCCGGGTGTTCCTCCGCGAGAGTGTAGAGTTCTTTGGACCGCGCGGTGCCGACCAACTCGCCGAGAAGCGCGCCGAGAAACCCCAAGGTGCTCGGTTCTCCTTCCGTCGATGTCCATTCCATGTCTGGATAGGACGTCGTATCGGGGTCGAGGTATTGATAGATCAAGTCTTCGTAGATGGGTCGCAGATCCTCGAACTCCCCCAACTTGAGGTCGGTCCACGCGCCGCGACCATGCTCGTCGTACACTAGCCCATACGATGCGATCTCTGCCGCGAGCCGAAGGGGATTGTTGTCGAACACGCCGCCGTCTACGAAGAGATCGTGGCGTGAGGGCAACTTGCATTCCCAGGTCTCGGGGTCCTGTGGGTCCGTCACGCAGTAATCGAGCCGCTGAGGCGCAAACGCCAGAGGAAAGGCTGACGACGCGAACAGGAGGTTGCGAAGATGGTCGAAGTCTTCCCGTGCACCGTTGGCGCGAAACGGCAGGAGTGCCTGTGGGAGCCCGGACCTCACGTTGACGTAGTTGCCGATCGCTGGCGGCACGCCCGGGCCCAGTCCACGAATTTGGATGACGAACTTCTCTTCCTGGCGGGGCAGTGAGAGGTCCTCGTTGAGAGCGACTGGGTAACTTCGAAGGCGAGTGGCGGAGACTCCTACGACGACATCGCAATCGCTAGGGAGCCCTTCGTTCCACGTGCGGCGGAGGTGCTCGACCGCGTGCTCGAGCTCCACGCGCGAGAAGACATTTGTGGGACCTACCTCCGCGGGATCGAACAGATCGTCGAATCCAAGACCCACCCAGACTCCCCAACCCAGGTCGTGCCGGGGATCGTAGTTGGGTGGCCGGCACGAGTTGATCGCAGCAATGATTGCGTTGACGCTTCCCGCCGAGGCGCCGGTGAGGAGTCGGAGTCTGTATTTGCCTTTCGTATGAAGAATCGTTTGCGTCGACAGATACAGGTAGCCAGCTTCATACGACCCGAGTGACACGCCTCCGCTGATCGTGAGCGAAAGCTCAGTTCCTCCCATTTCAGTAGCCGTCCGGAGAACTTGGCCGAATCCGCGTGCCGGGACCGCCCACGACGCCAGCACAAGGAGCAGAAAGACCGCGAGCGTCGAGCGCGCGTCGTACTGCGAAACGCTCGACGAACGCTCATTCATAAACGGGAACTATGCGTCGGAGGGCCGGATGTTTCGGGGAAGAGGTTCAGGCGGCCCCCACGACGCACCCTTCATTCGCTATTCGACGACGATGGCGCCGCACTGCGGCGACGGCCCACAGTCACGAAGGGGTCCCATCGACGCCCATTGCCTCCGGCCGAACACGTGACACAACACCCGAGTCTACGAGCATTGGGAGCAGGATAAGATGATTCAATATCGATGGATGCTGGTACTCACACTTGGCTTGCTTGCGGCTTCCTCTGCCGTTGCGCAGGAAGCTGAGCCGCCGACGGAAGCAAAGCCGGCTGCAGAAGCGACGCCGGCGACCGAAGTGAAACCGGCGAACGAGATCGTCGTCGAGATTTCAGGCCTAGAGAATGACAAAGGGCAGATCGGTTGCCGGATCTTCTCGAAGGAGGACGGCTTCCCCGGCAAGAAAGAGAAAGCGGACGAGCAGCTTTACAGCAAGCCCAAGTCGAAGAACGGTGGCTGTACGTTCAAAGGCTACAAGCCGGGCACGTACGCGATCTCGGTCATGCACGACCTCGACACCAACGGTGAGCTCAATACGTCGATGGTCGGAAGGCCGAAAGAACCCTGGGGCGTCTCCAACGATGCGCCTGCACATCGTTTCGGCCCGCCTGAGTTCAAAGAGTGTACGTTCAAGTACGAGGGTGGGACGAAGGTCATCAAGATCAAGCTTCAGATGTAGCCGGGCGATGCCTCAGCGTTCCTAGAGCTGCGCCAAATCTGTTGGGAGACCAAACAACACACGGCCCACCGGCTTGAGCGAGATCTCGTTGACCATGATGTGTTGGGTCATCGTGTGCACATCACGAAGGTGCCGCTGAAGCGGGCTCGACTCGTAGATCGATGCGCCACCGCCGAGGTGATAGGCGGCGTCCACCACGCGGGCTGCAGCGCGGGCGGCATGGGTGGCGGCGAGTCGCAACGACGCGCGATCTCGAGCGTCGAGCAAGCCCTCGCCGCTCCACACGTCGTCGATGGTCGCCCCGATCAGCGCCTCGGCCGCCCGTAGCTCGCCTTCCGCCTCCGCCATGCGCAGCTGGGCGAGTTCGGTTTCTGCGAGCGACCGACGGCCGCGCTTCTTTCGGATGGCGAGCTCGCCAAGCTCGTCCAGGGACGCACGCGCGATCCCGAGGCCCACGGCACTGACGCCGAGCGCGAGCAAACCGAAGAGCGGGAAGCGATAGAGAGAGCCCAGCTCGGTAGGCGCGTCCGTGAACACGCACGCCGTGTGCGAATCTGGAACGAAGATGTCCTCGACGACCATGTCGTGAGAGCCCGTGCCCCGGAGGCCGCTCGTCTTCCACGTGTCGATCACCGACGACTGATCGGCTCGCACGAAAAAGCTGCGGATCTCCGGCTCGCCCGAGGGAAGCAGGCGCGGCTTGTCGTCCTCGAAGACGAGGCCGCCACCGAGGCGCACCGAAGAGTT
>CAYZDM010000138.1:0-7282 GCA_964476875.1 uncultured Sandaracinaceae bacterium
CCAGTTGAACTGTTGAGCTGGTTATCCTGATGACATCCGCCGGCTCGGCCGAATGTCACTCGAGCATCACATTTGTATTTCGTGTTGCTCTCGGATCGCGGTCCAACCGAAGTTGAAACCGCTCTTTTTTGAATTGACCCTAGTCGTGCGATTTGATGCACGACTCGGGACCCGAGTATGTAACTATTGATTCCGATTCAGTTTTCAATGAACGATCGGCGGAATGTCCGCAGACCCCCTCAAAGGGACGCCGAAGTTAGCGCGGAACGCGGGGCGGTCAAGCAAGAAGTGATGTTTTCCACGAAGCTTGCTAAGCGCCTGGAATCATTTGTATTTTTAGGGGTAGATTGCCCGATCTGAGCATCTTTGAGCCAACTACGCGCTCAAAGAGGGCGTCCTTCTTGATCCACTGCCACGAGTAGGTGCCCATCGACGTCATCTGTCTCCGGATCGGCGACCCAGGGCGCCATGCACGCCCGGTCGAGAACGCAGGGGTCGGTGAGGCTCTCGAGGAACGCCAACAAGTTGTGGACTTGGGTGTCGGTAGCTTCAAGAGGCGCGTCGAAAGTGTCGATGGCGCGCCCGGAGACCTGGAGGAAGTCGAGCATCTCCTCCGTGTTCCGAGCGAAGTCGTCGGAGGCCGCAGATGGCACGCTCGATGGATCGAAACGTTCGATCGCCGCGCGAGGATCGAAGTGATGGCGAACGACTTCGTCGAGCTCGTCATACGCACCCGAGTGCAGGTACGGACCTGTCACCGAGACGTTTGAAAGTGTTGGCGTTCGAAATGCGAACCGGTAGTTGCGGTCACTGGACTCACGCGCGCGTCCGAAATCGTTGGTCCCTTTGAAACCGTCGCCCTTCCCTCGACCGATTTGCGGGGCGCAGATCGCGTAGAAGTCCTCGTCGGTGAAGAAGTCGCCGGAGTGACAACTCGCGCAGTTGGCGCCGCCCTCTTCCTTGCTTCGAAGAAACAACAGCGCTCCGCGCTTAGCCGACTCATCGATGGCGGTGTTGTCCCCGAGTACGTAGGCGCGCCATGGAGTGTCGGTGAACACCTGGGAGTCCTCATACGCTGCAATTGCCTGGGCGATTCGCTCGTACGTGATCTCCGAAGAGTCGAACACTTTCTGGAACTCCGGCGTCCAGTTTCCATCCTCAGTCAAGCGTCGCTCGAGCGCTGCACGCAGCTCATCGTTCGTGCCGTCCAACACAAACTCGAACCCTCGCATCTCGTCGGGCGATGTGACCGGGAAGCGTGCCTGGGCGACGGATAAAGTACCGCCGGCGTTTGGGTCGGCGGTGCCGTAGTCGCTGTCCGGTGTGCGGAACCCGATCCCGTCGAGGGCTTCAACACGCGAGTCCCAAAACAAACTCGTTTCCCAAAGCGCGATATTGAATGTGGTCGGTGCGTTGCGGGGAACGGTGAGCTCGCCGTCCGGGTGCGTGCGACCCTGTCCCAATAGATCGGGATCGTCCGCGCCCACACCGATCGAAAGCGCCAGCGCGTCGCCGCCGCCCAGCATCGGATGATGACAGGATACGCACGCCGAGTCGTGGTCGCCTCCAAGGCTCTTGCTGAAGAACAACATGCGACCGAGTGTGGCTAGCGGATCGCCGATGCTTGGATACTCGTGGCCGAGGGCCGGGTCGCCGGTCAAGCCATGTGCCCTGATCTCGGCCCGCAGCGCGACGTCGGTGTCGCCGCCAGGGTCGCTCGCATCGCTGCAAGCAACGGCCAGAAACACGCCAAGGCTCAGGATGAGCCGGCTCCTTCTACACTTCATCGATAGACCACCAAAGCTAACTACTGTTCTCCTATACCAGCCGTCGCAGCTGTGCGATCTAGAGGGGGGGGGCGGTGGAGACAACCGGGACCACCGTCTCGACGAGGGTACGAGAGCCATTTGGGGCCCGGATCTCCATTTTAGACATCTGCTTGTCATTATGACATTATAGTAGTCATGCAGTCCGACGCGCTGTTCAACGAAGCCCGCCTTCTTCTTCACTGGTTGAAACGATGGGCAGACGCAGTCGACGAGTCGGCACCGCTGACCCCTGCGATGCGGGGTGTTCTCGAGCGCCTTCTCCTGGGCGGGCCGGCCACGGTTCCCGATATCGCGAGGACGCGCGGTGTCTCGAGGCAGCACATTCAGCAACAGGTCGACGTCTTGCTCGAGCGGGGCCTCGTCGGGCGTCAGCAGAACCCGGCCCACAAGCGATCCCCATTGATCGACTTGGAGGACAAGGGCCGGGCGCTGATTCAAGACATGCGTGCCGCAGAGCTCGACGCGCTGGCGCGACTCCAGGTCGGCGTCTCCGACAACGCCACGGCCGAAGCCGCTCAGGTTCTCTCCGCCTGGCGCGCCGCGCTCGCACGCGACCTGGAATCAAGAACGCCGTAGCGAGCACGATCGCAAGCACTTCCATTCGGCGTGCTCGGCCGAGAGTAGCCACGCTACTTGTAGGCGTCGCCACTTGATCGTAAACGATTCGTTATGGGGCTGATCTACTACGCGATCCCCTTCTTCCTGCTGACGCTGATCCTCGAACAGTGGCTCCTGCTTCGACGGGAGCGGGCCGGCGACAGCAAGGTGATGCTCGCGGGATTCACCAACAAGGATTCAGCGGCGAGCGTCTCGATGGGCCTCGGCTTTCTGGCGATCAACACGGGCCTCAAGCTACTGCCCTTTGCCGGTCTCGCTTGGCTGTACCAGTTCCGCCTTTTCGAGATTCCGGTGGTCTGGTGGTCGTGGGTCCTGCTGCTGGTCGCGGAGGACTTTTGCTACTACTGGTTTCATCGGCTTCACCATGAAGTGCGCACGCTTTGGGCGGCCCACGTCAACCACCATTCCAGCACGCGCTACAATCTCACGACGGCACTTCGGCAGTCTTGGACCACACCGTTCACGGGGTTCTTGTTCTGGGTGCCGCTACCGCTCCTCGGCTTTCCCATCGAGATGATCCTCATCCAGAAGTCGATCAGCCTGCTCTATCAGTACTGGCTTCACACGGAGCTCATCGGCAAGCTCGGCTGGTTCGGCGTCGTGTTCAACACGCCTTCACATCACCGCGTGCACCACGGGCGCAACCCGATCTACCTCGACCGTAACCACGCGGGCATCTTCATCATTTGGGACAAGATGTTTGGAACGTTCGAGCCCGAGGGTGAGGCCATCGACTACGGCCTCACCAAGAACATCGACACGTACAACCCCATTCGCATCGCCTTCCACGAATGGAGCGCGATGCTCAAAGACGCGTGGAACGCCAAGACGTTGCGAGGACGCTTGGGGTATCTCGTGATGCCGCCGGGCTGGACTGAAGACGGCACAGGCAAGACCGCTCCCGTCCTGAGGCGGGAGTATCTCGCGGCAGGGCCGTCGCAGGTTTCGCCCGCTAAAAGGTGATCGTCTCTTCCGCGTTCGCCGCGGCTTGTTCTATGTCGAAGACGAGCGGCATGGGCTCGTTCGCCAGGTAGGGGAAGAGCAGGTCTTGGTAGTAGGGCGAGTTGATGTCGGAGGACTGACCGCCCGGAAGCTGAATGGTGCAGCTCGGTCCCTCTGCGGAGGCCTCGCAAACGAAACGGGTAGACGGACCCGCGGTCTGCACGAAATCGGATGTGCCAGGGTTCGCGACGTCGACCGTGAAGAGCCCGCCGTCATTCGCGAACAAGGGGTCGCCAGGGGCCGGGTTGTCGTAGTCGAAGATCCCGAAGGTCGAGAGGTCGGAGCTGAGTTGAAGACCGTGGAGCCGCCCCCATGCCCACTGAGTCTCGTCCGCGCCCAGCTGACCGACCAGGAAGTTCCCTGCGGTTTCGAGCGACTCGAACATGACCTCGAACTTGGTTTCTGGCGGCCCGGGCGTACCGGGGTCGTCCCAATACACATCGCCGGCGGTGAGTTGGCTCGGGTCGACGATCGAGAAGAACGTCGCAATGCTCGGCTTGCGGCCCGAAGGGGCGTTCTCGTTGTTCTCGATGCGAAAACGAACCTCGTTGAGGAGTGCGTGAAACGCCATGCATCCAGACGCAGCCGTGAGGACCGCCTGGTCGGTGACCAAGGGCGACATATCGGAGTTGGTGCCGTCGAGGCCCGTGGGGCAGGTGAAGTCCCAATCCTCGAGCGCATTGATGACTTTTCGGCCCTCCGGCGTGGGCATCGTGCTCATGTTGTTGGCAATCGCGAGCATTCCGGGAACCATCTTCTCGCCGATCAGGGAGTACACGTCGCTGACGATCTGGTTCATCGTTTCGGGCGTGTGTTGGTTCCCGATGCCCTCGATGAGCTTGGTGATCTGAGAGTGACGGAAGCCCGCGGCCGCTTCGACTTGGTAAGGCGGATTCGGATCGCCGTTGGGCAAAGTCGTCGGGTCACCGTCGAAGAGTGAGCCGGTCATGTCGTTGTTCGCCGTGGCGATGTAGCCCGACTCGGGGTTCATGGCCTGTGGGAGCTCTCCGAGCGCGAAGTACTCATCCCATTCGTAGTCGCCGCTTCCGTCGAGTGGCAGCCACGGCGGAGCATCTCCGGAGAGGTTCGTGGCCCAGGTTCGCTTCGGCAAGCGATTGTACGGGAACCAGCCGATGTTGTTCTGCGGGTCGATGACGACGACGTTCTGACCAATCGTGGTGATGTTCTCGAGCGCTATGCGTGCCTCGTCCACCGTAGTGCTTCTCACGAGCTCCGTGAGAAAGTTGATGTCGGTGTCGACGTCGTTGCCGGTCCATCGCAACGTGACCGCAGTATCGTTGACGGTATCGATGGCGCGGACCGCACCGTGATGCGGAACGAACAAGAGTTCCTTTTCATCGGTGGTGCCGTCGCTGAAGTTGATCGTGAAGGGAACGCGTATGAACGGGACCTCTTCACCCTTGAACATGACACCGGTGGGATTGCCGTTGCCGTCCTTCACCAACGTCTCGATGTACACGTCGCTGAAGTCCATTTTGGTCGTCGTGAGGCCCCAAGCGATGCTCGCGTTCTGTCCGACGACGACCCAGGGGAGGCCAGCAAACGTCGAACCTGCCGCGTGAATCTCGCCGTTACCATTGGTGGTCGCATCGATGTGTGCGAGGTACCAAGTAGCGGGCTGGGTCATTCCGAGGTGGGGATCGTTGGAGAGCAAGGCGTTGCCGGCCGTCGTGAGGGACGGAGCGACCACCCAGTTGTTCGAGCCGATCTCGCCATCACTTCGCTCGCCGGGTCCAAGAATCATCTGTCGGAGGTCGATGGTCCGCTCCAGTTTCTCGTGGAGGCGTCGAATCACTGGCGCGGAGTTGGCCCGGCTACGCTGCGCAGCGCGCTTGAGACCGTTTGCGGCCGCGGCAGGTGGGCCGGGCGGCTGCCAATCCAGCGGGAGAATCGACGAATCCTCGAGGGGACGCCGACTCCAGAGGTCCGAGAACTTGTCGTCGTCGCCGATAGCCAAGCGCGCGTTGCCGGCGGCGACCTGCGCCGACTCGTCATTGGTGAGGTTCTCGATCAAAGCCAACACCGCAGCCACGCTGTCCTCGGGCCGCCACGCTGGAACCGTTTCCGGAGAGTACACAAGAGCACGGGCCGTGAACTCGCGCGGGAACGTCGCCCCGTTGTCTCCATTCTGCATGTCGGTGATCCACTGGTTCACGCCGACCGCATAGGCGTCGAGCAGCAACTTGGTCTTCGGCGAGGCCTGCTCGTACAGGAAATCCTCGGCAGGCTGGCCCTCGCGTGTCGAAAAGAGTGCTCGAAGGTCCGCAAAATCCTCTGCCAACAATCCCCCAAGGCTTCGAGGCAGGATGTCGGCGAGTCGTCCCGTGGAGAAGCGTCGACGGATGTCCATCTGAGCGAAGCGGTCGAAGGCGTGGTAGTAGCCGAGCGCCATCGCGCAGTCTTCGTCGGTCGCACAGTCGGCGTTGAAGATGCGGTGCTCGTCGAAGTACACGGTCGCGTCTGGCGGCCATTCGAGGTCACCGATGGTGCCGCCTGTGCCGCCAGAGCCGCCAGTGCCACCCGCGCCACTGCTGTCGCTGCTGCTGCAACCGACGATTGAAAGGCCAAGAACAAGAAGAAAAAGTGTGACTAATCGCATCGCAAACCACCTCGTTGAAACGGGAACCGGGGCCAAGGGACCGAGAAGATAACCCTTCTCTCTTCAATGCCAAGAGGCGAGGACGACGGCTATGCGGCACGGTTCCGTTCGGGTGACGCGACTCACCCGAAAGGTGGGTGCTAGGATGCACAGGAGATGACCAGAAAACGTCCCGCATGGAAGAGCTGCTTCACATTGTGTTTCGCGTGTGTCCTGGCTTCGTGCAGCCCAAGCGGCGTACCGATGGCGCCTCAGAGGTCCCCGCATTTCGACGCAGTGAGCCAACAACTTCAGCTCGGTGGGACCGTCTATACGTTTGTCGATATCGACGGTGACGCGGAACGCGCGGCTCAGTTTCTGCTCACGCTGCTGCGCGATTTGCCGAGCCTGAAGCCCCCACAGGGCGCCAATCGGCTCAACCCATCGAGTCTGGTTCGAATCTTGGGTCTACACGACGTTCAGGCTGTGGGGCTCAGCTCCTACCAGAATGGAGCCCTCTATCACAACCGGAGCTTCATCCGCCATGGAGGTCCGAGACAAGGGCTTCTGAAGCTCTTTGGCGCCCAGCCTGCAGCCTTCGATCTCCTGTCGATCGCACCCAAAGAAGCGGATCTCGTGTGGGAGCAGCAGCTCGACATTCGGGCCGTCGTCGACATCGTGCGGGCGCTGGGCAAGCTCGGTGTCGGCGTCACACCCGGAGCTCTCGACCAAGCGCTGAGCGAGCGCGTGCTCGGCCTGGACATCACCCTGGGTGCAATCCTCGACGGCTTGGATACGACCGCCGGGATGATCCTCGCGGTAGATGAGAGTCGCCCGCTCCGCATCCCCGGAGAGAACTTCTGGTTTCCGTACACGGATTTTCTTGTTCGTGTGGACGGGCTCGGCGACCTGGCGGACGCGATCGCTGAAAAAGCCGCGCTCGATCCATTCATCACCTCGGAGACAACGGAGCAATGGGTGACGATCCGCCCTGCAATACGACTTCCCCCACCTTGGAACGCGTACCAGCCGTCGGTGATCAAAGAGAGAGCGACCGGACGCATGTACGTGGTCAGCACCCCGGCCTTTCTGAAACGTTGCCTCTCTTCGAACCGCGATATCGCTCAGACCAGTGACTTCATCGACGCCTTCACGCAGCTCCCTGAGACGGGCAACGGGCTGATCTATCTCTCTCCCCGGATGACGCGCCAGATGCATGCAGTAGTCGATCGCG
>CAYZDM010000139.1:0-7280 GCA_964476875.1 uncultured Sandaracinaceae bacterium
CGAGCGCAAAGAGGACATCGCCCCCATCGTCGAAAGTTTCCTCGAGAAGTACGGAAAGAAGATGACGAGGCACGCCAAGCTTGGGCCAGGAGTGTTGGACTATTTGCGTGGCTACGACTTTCCCGGGAACATTCGCGAGCTCGAGAACCTGATAGAACAGGGGGTCGCATTGGCGCAGGACGGGTTGGTTCAACTCACCGATATCGCGCCGAACTCGAACGGCGGCAACGGCGGCGAATTGCATCCAGGACATCAATCGCTGGCGGACATCGTGCAAGACGTCGAGCGCGACGCGATCGTGCGTGCCTTGCGTCAGGTCGAGGGAAACAAAGAGCGCGCGGCCGGGCTGCTCGGACTCAGTCCAACGACCCTTTGGCGCAAGATGAAGCGTCTTCAGCTCGAGTGGCGTTGACCGTTCGACCACGCGTCTAGCTAAGTTGTCGGGAGGAGGGCGCGGCTATTCTGACTGCAGCTCGCGCGCCGCTTCGATTCGCTGCTCGCGATCGTAGGCGGGTCCGACGAGCTCTTGGAATTGATTCGAGACGACCTCCGGGACCTGCGAGGCACCTGCATCTCGTTTCGGTGGCTGCGTGACCTGGTGTACCTGCCCGCCGATCTCCTTCGTGATGCGGTCGGTGGCTGCGCTGACTTCCCGCCCGAGCTCCTTGGCCTCTTGGGTGTCGGCGACGCGCATCAGGTGCTGGAAAGCCGACCGCTCGCCAAGCTGAACGAAGAAGAGGAGGTAGACGAGGAAGCCTAAGATGGCGCCCCTCCACATCAGCCTCATCGATCGCTTGATCATGATTCTTCCCGACGGATACCATAGCTCCGCATTTTCTTGTGAAGGTTGGTGCGCTCGACCCCCAGAATCGTCGCGGCACGAGAGATGTTCCAACCAACCTCGTCGAGCGTCGTGAGGATGTAGTCTTTCTCGGCTCGGCTGCGATACTCCCGTAATGTCAAGCGTTCTCCGCTCTCATCCAGTGTCGCGGGCAAATCAGAGGGGGCTGAAGATTCCCGCCGCACTTCGCTCAGGACGCCCTCCTCGGGCAGATCGCCCAAGGTGATCCGGTCCCCGCTCAAAATCGCCATTCGCTCCGCCACATTGCGAAGCTCGCGAACGTTCCCCGGCCAAGGGCGCTCCGCCAGGGCCTCGATCACCTCTTCGTCGATCGGCTTCTCGCGGAGACCGCTCTCGGCCGCGAACTCACGAAGAAATCCCTTGACGAGCAAGTGGATGTCCGACCTTCGCTCTCGGAGTGGAGGACTGACGATCGGGACGACGTTCAGCCGGAAGTAGAGGTCCTCACGGAACCGTCCATCTCTAACTTCGAGTTCCAGATCCTTGTTCGTCGCGGCTAAAACACGCACGTCCACGGCGATCGCTTTCTCGCCGCCCACCCGAGATATCTCACCGCTTTGAAGCGCGCGCAGCACCTTGGCCTGCGCGCTCGCGCTCATGTCCCCGATCTCGTCGAGGAACAGGGTGCCGCCATTGGCAAGTTCGAACATCCCCTTCTTGCGACCTTGGGCACCCGTAAAAGCCCCTCGCTCGTAACCGAACAGCTCGCTTTCGATCAGCTCCGCGGGGATCGCTGCGCAGTTGACCTTGACGAAAGGCTCGTCCGCGCGCGGGCTGAGTTTATGGATCGCCCGAGCGATGAGTTCCTTGCCTGTTCCACTTTCCCCGGAGATGAGGACGCGTCCGTTCGTGGGCGCAACCTTTTCGAGCTTGGCGAACAGAGAGCGAATGACAGCGCTCTCGCCGGTCATCTCGTACCGGTGTTCTACGTCCGCGCGCAACTGCTCGACCTCGCGTTGCAGCTGCCAGGTCTGCAAGGCGTTGCGAACCGTCACCAAGATTCGGTCGCGGTCGAGGGGCTTTTCGAAGAAGTCGGTCGCGCCGAGTTGAACCGCCTGCACCGCCTCAGCTACGGACGCGTGCCCGGACACCATCAAGACGGGAAGCCGTCGAGTCTCCGGCTCGCCTCGGATCTTCTTGAGCGCTTCGATGCCGCTCATCTTGGGAAGGCGAACATCGAGGATGAGAAGGTCCACCTCTTGGCTCGCCAATGTTTCGAGACACTCCTCGGCCGACGCCGCCTCGAGCGTGTTGAACCCGGAACCTTCAAGCACCATCCGCAAGGTTCTTCGGATGTTCTTTTCGTCGTCGACGACGAGAATTGTGGCAGCCATTCGCCGCCGTTTATATCACGCCGGAATGTTGCCCGCCCAAAGAGTGATAGAATGGAGGGATTGTGATCCACCGGGAGTCCGCAACCCAGCGCTTTCGGGCCTTGCTCGAGGAAGCCAAGCCACCGACAGGAGGGGTCGCGTACGAAGACCTCGCGTCTGAGGCCCTGCCGCTCCTCCCGCTGTTGAGTGAATTGCGGCCCGCCGACCTCGCAGAAGAAGACTACGAGGGGTTTGGCTTCCGAGAGTGCTTCGCGGTGTTGACACTGCTCGGGCGTCGGCTCGCGCTGCTCGACCTCACGCCCACGGCGACGATTCAGTCGGTGCTGCTCGCCATTCGGTCCGTTGAGGCGCTCGAACGTTCATCATCAGAATTTGCGCTTCGCGCCGTTGCGGCCGCGATGGAAGGGTTCGTCCTCGGGCGCGAGGAACGCGTCGCCCAAACGGCGGAGTCGAGCGCGCGGAAGCCACTTCGGCCTCTGCGTATCGACGACGCGGTCTTCGCGTTGATCTTGTCAGGGGTGCATGAGGCTGGCGTCTTGAGTGAGTGTGTCGATGCCCTCGGGCGGGCCATGCTCAAGGCCGACGTCGAACTCGCCATCGTGGACCTCTCGCAACTCGGAGAGCCCAATCGAGACCGAGCGATCGCGATGTTCGCGGCCGACGAGATCACGCAGATGCTCGGCGGGGTGTGCTTCTTCACCGGGGTCGACTCGCGATGGAGAGCGGCCGCGGAGGAGGCGCAGATAGCCCTCGACACACTGCGGGTCACCCCTGACTTGGCAACGGCCCTCCAGGACACCAGGCGCATGGCGGAACAAAGGGCCGATCGCACGAAGCCGAGATGGCGGGCGCTGCTCGATCGGTTCCGTCCCTGAGCCGCTGAGCTACTCGAGCGACAAGTCCCGAAGAGCCTGTTCGGCCGCTGCCTTCGTCCTCCGGTGCGTGGCGGCGCGCTTGAACCATGTCCTCGCGGCCGTGACGTTCCCGAGCGATTGGTAGCATCGTCCGATCGCGAGTTGTTCTCTTGGAGAGGGCGCGTAGTCGGCGTCGGCTCCGATCCGGCGTTCGAGCTCGGCGACGTTTCGCCCGCATGGCGAGTCACTCGCTTCGTCTTGCTCTCGATCTTGCGGTTCCTTCGACGGCGCGGACGCCTTCGCAGCGACTTCGGAGCTTTGGAATTCCTCGGCGCTCCCCATCGCCGAGTCAGCCGCACCAAGCGAGGCCGGCGCCCGCGCCAACTCAGCGGTCCGCACCGACTCCCGTTCGTCGGCCACCGACGCGCCACGCTTGGAAGCGGCCCGTGCCGGAGTATCTGCCTTTCGTTTGCGCAGGGCCTCGGGGCGGGGCTGTGCAGGCTTGGGCGCGTTCGTGGCCGGCGGCTCCGCGCCTCCCGACCGACGAGCGAACTCGCCTTCGTCGTCTTCGATCTTCTCCTCGGCGAAGGTGACTGCACCGGTGTCCTTGTCGTCGCGAACCTCTTGTTCTGCCACGGAGGGCGATCCCTCGAGCTGAACCTCGCTCGGGATCGTCCAAACGCCGACGCCGACCGCCAGTAGAGCAATCGCCGCCATGGCCCAAGGAGGTGCCTGCAGCCTGCGCTTCCTGAGTCGCACGACATCGGGCAGGCGGGCAGCGGCGGCGGCAAGAACGGCCGCATCCGTGGCTGATGACGGCTGCTCGAGCGGCAGCTGTCCCACCAGCGCCAAGGTGCGTTTCATCTCGACGAAGGCCGCCTGGCACTCGGGACAGCGGTCGAGGAGTTCACGCACGCCCTCCGGATCGGACGCCTCGCGCTCGATCAACTCGAAGACCTGATCTTGGCACTCGTCACAATTCATGCGGCTCTTTCAAATCGCCCAGCAGTTGCCGGAGGCGTTCGAGGGCGTAGCGCATTCGGCTCTTCACCGTGTTGGGGGACGCGCCAACCACCTCGGCGATCTCTTTGAATGCCAGCCCCTGCAGCTGGCGAAGGAGAAATACCTCCCGTTGCTCGTCCGGCAGCCCCTCGACCGCTTGGGCCAGCCGCTCCCTCAACTGCTGTCCGCTCGCGAGTTGCTCGGTCGACGGGCCGAAACTCGCCACACGCTCTCCGACTGGCGGGCCGGAGCCAGACTGGGGCGCATCGAGTGAGGCATGATCGCGAAATTTCATCTTGCGCTGGTGGTCGATGCACCGATTTCGGGCGATTGTGTACAGCCAGGTCGAGAACTTGGCGTCTCCACGGAACTCCCCACATCGCTCGACCACTTTGATCCAAACGTCTTGGTACAATTCTTCCGCTCGACCGTGGTCGCGCGCCGATCTGAGCAGGAAGTTGAAAATGGGCGCACGGTAGCGAACGAGCAACGTTTCGAAGGCACCGGTGTCGCCCTGGCGATAGGCCGCGAGCAACACTTCGTCGGACGGACAGCTCAAAACCCCCCTCGCTCCATTCCGCTCCTATGTCGTGTCGGATGACCACACATCGATCGACGTCTGAGACCGCGAGAAGATCTACTCCATCGCCCCCCCGCAAGTGAAGGACAATTCAGCGCTTCTCCGCGTCGCCCGACATGGAAAATGCCCTTGCCCTTGATTGACCCACCCGCTGACGCTGCGGTATAAGCGCGGGGACTGTCGCGAGGCAATTTCGCTTCCAATGATGGTCACTTAGAGGGGAATTGCGATGCGCAGGACAGTTGCGCTCTCAGTTGCGTTGCTATGCATCGGGGTAGGGGGCGCGTTCGCGGCGGCCCAAGCCCAGGATGCGTCGTCAGCGAAAACAGCCACAGAGGCCCCGGTGCCGCCCGAAACCGGGGCCCAACGGGCACCGGCCAAACCGATCGACGCGGGCACGTATGCGGTGCGGCTGCGCGATCTGGAACAGCGCATCAACGAATTGAAGGAGCAGATCTTCCGCTCCAAAGCAAGGCTCTCGCTGCTCGCAGAGACCGTGCTCGAGGGCGTGGTAGGAGGCGGCCAAGCGGTCATTCTTCACGAGAATCGAATGTCGCAGTCCTACAAGTTGGTCCGCGTGGTCTACGCGCTCGACGGCGCGCCGATCTTCACCAAGGCCGACGAAGAGGGCAGTCTCGGGGAACAGCAGGAGTTTGAGGTTTACAACGGCAGCATCGTGCCCGGGGAGCATACCCTCACGGTGAACCTCGAGTACCGCGGGCACGGCTACGGCGTCTTCGCATACCTGAAGGGGTACCGTTTCAAGGTTCGTTCCACCTACACGTTCGCGGTACCCGAAGGACGGGTTTCTACGGTCCACGTGGTTGGATACGAAAAAGGTGGACCCACGACGCCACTCGAAGAGCGGCCCGCGGTTCGATACATTGAACGCGTCGAACGACAAGTTCGGCCTGATGCAAGCGGTGAGGGCGATCGGTAATGCGACCTCGTGGGGCGACCACATCGCCGCCCACACCGACACTTGGCAGGGGGCGGGCGCGAAGGATGCGGCGGGGCATAGTCCCATTCACGCTGCTCTTCTGCGTCCTTGCATCCGCGGCACCTGAAGCCGCCGCCCAAGATGCTTCCGCTGCAACGCGCGAGGTGGCGGATCTCGAATCCGACACGCAGCGTTTGATGGCCCAACGGGTGCATCCGCACGACCGCAAGAGCGATACCTTCGTCGAGGAACGCCTCACCGACGGAGAACTCTACCTTCGCCTCGAGGACTACCTCCGCGCCGCGATTTTGCTGATGGACATCGTGGAACACTACCCGACCCACCGCGCGTACCCGGAGGCGCTGTTCCTTCTAGGTGAGTCATTGTTTTTGGCGGGTGACTACCTCGGTGCCCGAAAGCGCTATGCCGAGGTCATCGAGCGCGGCAGCGATCCGGGGTTCTCTACCTACCTGCAGATGTCGCTGAGCCGCCTGATTGAAATCGCCATCCACACACGCGATTTCGAGGACATGGACCGACACTTCGGGCAGTTGGAGGCTTTGCCATCGGCCTCGCTTTCGGTCACCACTGCCTACTTCCGCGCGAAGTACTTGTACAACCGCGCCGTGCCGATCGACGAGGTGCTCAACGCGCCGCTGAACGCACAGATTCGAGGGGTCGACGAGGGTCGGCTCGAGCAGGCCCGGAAGGGCTTCATCGCCATCCCGGGAGGCACCGAGTTTTCCCTGCGCTCCAAGTACTTCGTGGGCACCATCCATACCCTGCGCGGCGAGCACCTTGATGCCATCGCAGCGTTCCACGGTGTGCTCGGGAACGAGCCGACCAACGACGAAGAGCGCAAGGTCACCGAGCTGACCTATCTCGCACTCGGGCGCCTGTACTACGAAACCGAGCAACTCGAGCAAGCGGTCGAGGCCTACCGAGCGGTGGAACAGAGTTCTCCTCACTTTGCGGACGCCCTCTATGAGCTCGCGTGGACCTACATCAGAATGGGCGATGGCATTCAGGCCGAACGCGCCCTCGAGGTCCTTTCCGTCGCCGCGCCCGACAGCCCACTCAACGCGGACGGCAAGGTGCTCCGTGGAGACCTCTTGGCGCGTAGCGGCCGCTACGATGAAGCCGAGGTGGTCTTCGATGAAGTTCGGGCAACCTTCGGCCCCATCCGCGACGAGCTCGAACGGACGCGCAGGGACAACCCCGATCTTCACGCGTACTTCCGGCGACTCGTGCGCGAAAACCTCGACAACTTCGACATCGATGACTTTCTCCCGGAAGCGGCTCGACGCTGGATCGACCTCGAGGGGGACTACGAACGAGCGCTCGAGGTGCTCGCGGACCTGAGCGAATCCAAGCAGCTCGTGCGCGAAACAGACGAACTCGCGCAGCGAATCACGGCAGCATTGAGCGCGCCGAATCGAGTGAGCGTCTTCTCAGACTTTCGGCGGCAGCGGGAAAGGACAACCGGCCTTCGCAACCGTGCCGCGCGCGCTCGAGGCGCCTTGATCCAGAGCGAGTCCCAAATCCGCCCCGGGCGCGGTGGCGAGCTGAACCGCGTACGAACCCGTCGTCACGAGCTCCAAGCCGAAGTGATGAAGATGCCCGTCGACACCGAAGACTTCATCGACCGCGACTTCGAGAAGCTAGAAGAGTACCGGGCAGCCGAACGCGACCTCCAGAGCCTCCGGGT
>CAYZDM010000140.1:0-2694 GCA_964476875.1 uncultured Sandaracinaceae bacterium
CCACGCCGACGCCCCATACGTCGGTCTGAGGGCCGATGAGCGCGCGCTGATCGCGGGCTTGCTCCGGAGCCATGTACTGAGGGGTCCCCATGATGATCTCGCCTGGGTCGGTTGATTTCCGAGAGCGCATGTCCTGAAGGATCTCAGCGACGCCGAAATCCAACAACTTGGGGATGACGACCCCGTAGGTGTCGCGGGTCAACATGATGTTCTCGGGCTTGAAATCCCGATGAACGATTCCGAGTTGATGTGCTTTCTCGAGTGCGTCGATGAGCGGCAGTAGGATCGAGAGCGTCTCTTCGGGGTCGAGCTGACCTTGCTCGAGGAGCACATCTCGAAGCGTGGGCCCCTCCAAGAGCTCCATCACGAGGTAGGCGGTTTCCCAGCGGTCTTCGCCCATGTCGAGGACATCGACGACGTTGGGATGCTGGAGCTGGACGGTGGCTCGAGCCTCGCGCAGGAAGCCTTCACGAAGTCGTTTGAAATGCGGAAGTGTCGGATCGAGGAGCTTCACGGCCACCTCACGCTCCGTCCAAACGTGCGTCGCTCGATAGACGGTAGCGACGCCACCCGATCCGATCACGGGCCCGAGACGGTACTTACCGCCGAGCAAGGCGTCTTGCGGGACTAGTGGATTCGTATCGACCATTCGAGCAATGGGAAAGAGTGTGAGATCTATCGCCAATCGACAAGAGAAAGCCGACCACAAGGTGTCGTGGGTCACCGTATTCGCGTGTTTGCAGCCCAGCGCCGCCAAGCTATCCTCTCTGGTCTTGGCTTTATGAAACTACATCTCATCGTTACCGTGCTTTGTGCCTCGCTCTTTGGGGTGAGTTGTTCCGAAGGCGCGTCCACCCAGGTGGTGGTCCTCATGGACACCGACTATTCGGTTCCGGCGGAGGTCGACCGGATTCGGGCGCGCGTTGCGAAAGTCATGGACACTGGCGCCGGACCGGAAGAGGTTGAAACCTGGTCGAGCGTTTTCTCGGTGTCCGGGGGCACGTCGACCGAGTCGGGCGTGTATGGACTGCCTGCGACGTTTGGCGTCCTGGCAGCCGACGCGGACCTCGATCGCGAGATCGTCATCGAGCTCGAGGCCCTTGCGCCGAGTGGCGACACGGTTCTGGTGTCACGTCGCGTGAAGACGGGTTTCGTTCGCGGCGAGTCCCGCCTCGTGCGCTTGGTTCTCTATCGTGCCTGCGCTGGGATCGCGTGTTCGATCGGCGAAACCTGCGGCTGTCCCGGAGCCATGTCCTGTGCCACCCCATCCTGCGTTGATGAAACGCTGCCCGCCGAAGACCTGGAACCGATCGACAACCCCGGCGTCCTCCCCGCCGATGCAGGGATCCCAATTCCCGACGCCAGCATGCCAGACGGTGGAACGCCCGACGGCGGGACGGAGCCCGACGCCTCGGTGCCGGATGGCGGAGTCATCACCTGTGGGGCACCGCTGACCATCTGTGGCGTCGAGTGCATCAACACTCAGGCGGATCCGCGCTACTGCGGCGACTGTGAAACCGCGTGTCCGGCAGGAAACGTCTGCGAAGCTGGCAACTGTATCGACCGAGGCGATTGCCGTACCGGCGACGCCGACTGCACCGGCTTCACCTATTGCGAAGAGAGCACTGGCGAATGCTTGCCTGGTTGCATCGAATCCGAGCAATGTACGGGGGACAATCAAGTCTGCAACTTGGAGGCACACGATTGCGTTTGTGCGCCCGAGTTCGAGTCGTGCGCGAGCGGCTGCGTAGATACGCAGAACGACCCGGACGCTTGCGGCGATTGCACCACTGCGTGCCCTGATGGATTCGTCTGCGATGCGGGGGATTGCCTAGATCCGGGCGACTGCCGTCGAGACGGGGTCGAGTGTAGCGGATTCACGTATTGCGACGCGGCGACCGGTGAATGTTTGCGTGGCTGCGAGGATGACGTTCAATGCCTTGGTGCGAATGAACGATGCGACACGGTCGCCAACGACTGTGCTTGTGTCCCAGGGTTCCACCAGTGTGGGAACGCCTGTGTGTCCGATTTAGACGTCGATTCCTGTGGCTTGTCATGCACACCTTGCCTCGCACCCTCGAATTCCAGCCCGAGCTGCGATTCATTCGTCTGTGGCTTCGTGTGTGACGACACGTACGAGCCCTGCGACGAAATGTGCTGCCCCACGACTTGTCCGCCTGGCCAGGCGCTATTCGACCGGGCGTGTGCCGAGACACACCTAAGGGTCGTGGACCCAGTGGGGAATCGGGGAGAGTTCACCTCGATCGCCCTCGACGCGTTCGATCTCGCCCACATCAGCTACTACAGCAATAGCGGACGCGATCTCGTTGCGGCTCAACCACAAGCCGATGCCACCTGGAGTACGGAAGTGCCGGATGGGGCGGACGACGTCGGACAGCACACGTCGATTGCGGTGGACGCCGCCGGCGTTGTGTACGTCGCCTACTACGACGCCAGCGACGACGACCTCATGTTTGCCACCCGCCAAACGAACGGGGCATGGACGATTGAAGTCGCCGACGACAATGGCGATGTAGGCCAATACACTTCGCTGGTCCTAGACGCTTCGAGCGCTCCCCACATCAGTTACTACGACAGGGGAAACAAAGACTTGATGTACGCCACGCGGCAGGCCGGAGGCCAATGGCTGGTGGAGACCGTCGACGGCGATGCCGACGTGGGGCAATACACATC
>CAYZDM010000140.1:2794-7255 GCA_964476875.1 uncultured Sandaracinaceae bacterium
GCCAATGGCTGGTGGAGACCGTCGACGGCGATGCCGACGTGGGGCAATACACATCGCTCGCGTTGGGGACATCCGGCGCGGTCCACATCAGCTACTACGCGTCGACGGGCAAAAACCTCAAATACGCCACTCGACGGGACAGCGACGCGTGGCAGGTGCAAACTGTGGACAGCGCCGGCGACGTCGGGAAGCACACGTCCCTAGCACTTGACCCAGCCGAAACCGCGCACATCAGCTACTACGGTGAGATCGACAAAGACCTCCTCTACGCGACGAATGCCCTCGGTATTTTTTGGGTGCTGGAGACCGTCGAAAGCGAAGGGAACGTCGGCAAGCACTCGTCGCTCGCGTTCGATGACGCGGGCGCCGCGCGTCTGACCTACTTCGACGAGACCGCGAGAGACTTGAAGTATGCGGTCGGACCGCCCGGCGAAACCTGGCTGATTCAAACCATCGACAGCGTGGGTGATGTCGGGCGCCACACGTCCATCGCCATCGACAGCGTGGGACACGCCCATGTCAGTTACTACGACGCTACGGGCAAGGACCTCAGGTACGCGCTGATCGCCGCGCCGGAGTGAACGCCGGCAACTTGGGCGTCGGCTCAGAGCGCGTTGCAAACTTTGAGCAGGTCGTTGGCCGCGTCCTCGAGGGCGCCGCTCGATAGATTGGCCTCGGCAGCATCGAGACCGGTGCCAAGGTCTGCCGCGACAGTCTCGACGAGGTCCCCGTCGTCAATCGCGCGTTCGAGAGCCGCGCGACTCTGGTCGATTAGCACTTGGATCTGCCGAACATCCTTCGCTGCGGAGGCCGGCGAAGATCCGAAAATAGTCCCCGCGTTGCGCGCCCGGACTCCAGCGGCACAGGTCGCATCTCGCGCCAGCAAGTCGTTACGAATCGGCTTGTAGCAGGAGATTCCGCCGATGATGTCTTGGGTGAGCTCCGGGTAGATCGCCTTGCCCGATGCGCGACGAACGGGCGAGTTTGCGGTGCAGACGCCACCGTTCGGAGCGACGCTCAGGACCGCGATCGACTCCTCGCGACCTTCGGCGAAGGAGCGCAGCGTTCCGGTATCACGATCTAGAAGCCCCACGCCGACGCGGAGCATGATCGCTTGCTCGCCGAGCTGCTTGCCGCCGCCGACGCTGACCGCGATCCCGTTGGCTGTGATGGTGGGGGTTAGCGCCTGGAACACGACATCGATCTCGGGGTCGTCCTCAAATGCGGTGAGCGTTGCGGTCCACTCCAGTGTCGCGCTGTCCCCATTGTCGATCAGTTTGAAGATGTCGCGCCGGGTCACCGCGTACAGTTCATCGTTGTCGGGAGAAACCCCAACCGAGGCCGCGAGCGGAGAACCCACATCAAAGCGCCACAACTCGTTCAACTCGTGATCGTAGGCAATGACGTTGCCGATATTGTCTGAGACGTAGATTCGCTGACCGTCTTCGCTGACCGAGGGCGTCGATCCGGTGCCGCCCTCGAACATCGCACCGTGTACGACCTGAAACTCGAGGCCGCCGTCACCGCCGTCGACTAGGTCGATCGCGTAGATGGCGCCGAGCTCGGAGAGCCCATCTACGGTGCCATCGTCTGCGTCGTCGGCGGTCGCCGCCACGTAGATCATGCTGCTATTGGGGTCGATGGCGAAGAAGTTCGTCACCACCGACCCGCCGCCGAAGATGACTTCGACGATCGTCTCGTAGAAGCTGAGCCCACTGGGCGTCTTGCCAAACACCTCGTCGGTGAGCGCGTTGCTCGAACTGACGATGAATGGCGGTAGGGAGAGACTGTCGCTCACGGCGGGTGCGCCTGGGATCTGTCCGTTGGGCGCGATGGGCTCGCCCGTCACTCGGTTGAAGCCGAAGATCACTCCCCCGAGCGTGACACCCACCACCGAATCGGTGCGCGGGTGGTAGTTGAAGCCAAACGAATGGGTGGGCGTACGGACACCCTGCACGACCGGTGGTAGGACCAACCCCGTCGCGGTCTCCCAGATCGGCGTGCCGTCGGGTCGTAGGGCCATCGCCTCGGTGTAGGTCGCGTGATAGATGATCTGTTGGCCGGCGTTGTCAGGGTCGTTGAGGATCAGCACCGCGCCGCTGCCCGCGTTGCTTCCGTTCCCCGGAATCGCCCAGTTGCGTTCACCGGTCTCACGATCGAGCGAAATTAGCGAT
Source organism: uncultured Sandaracinaceae bacterium (assembly GCA_964476875.1). Lineage (GTDB taxonomy): Bacteria > Myxococcota_A > Polyangia > Polyangiales > Houyiibacteriaceae > SG8-38. The sequence continues at coordinate 4,969 of CAYZDM010000140.1, forward strand.
ACGTCTTCCTGCGGGAAGAGGGGACTGAAGTAGAGGTTGCTTTCGTTGTCGTAGGTCGGCCCTTCGGGCGCGTAGAAGCCGTCCTCCGCGACCCAGTCCAGCTCCAGCTCGGGGGCGAGCGCGATCCACACGTTGTCGGCGTTGTTCGGCCCGGCGTGCATCGTGTGGAAGGCGTTGGGCTCGGGGATGACGTCGTAGTCGTAGTCGCCGACCGTCCGCGCACCGGCGGGCGCCCATGTCGTTACCGAGTCGGGAACCTCTTGAGGCTCCTGTCCACATGAGGCCGAGCTGGAACCGCAGTTCTGCCCACCCGTGGATGCGTCCGATCCGCAGCCGACTGCGGCAAGGAGGGCGACGGCCGCAAAGAGCTGAAAGGGCCTGGTAAGTCGATAAAAGGGGGCCAAAAGCATTGGCCGCCAATAGCAGACTCAGCATGCCTAAGCCATCGCTCGGGGCTGACCCATCGCCGTCGGTAGCGGACGACCGGGGACCAGTGCTAGAAGTAGCCTGCCGCGATCAAGTTCGCGAACCCTTTGGAGGACTCATGAACAACGCCTTACGTCTCGCACTGATTGTCCCGGTTCTGCTACTCGGCATGAACGTCGCATCCGCTGACAAGGACGCCGACGAGGTTCACCAACTGGTCGAGTCGATCAAGAAGGATTGGCAGGCCAAAGACGCCTCCTTCAACGCGACCCTAAAGAAGGCCTACGCCTACGCGATATTCCCCGAAGTTGGCAAAGGTGGCTTCATTATCGGCGCTTCACACGGCGCGGGAGAGGTGTACAAAAAAGGCAAGCTCATCGGCCGAGCGAAGATGACGCAAACGACGGTCGGCGCACAGGTCGGAGGCCAAACCTACGCCGAAGTGGTCCTCTTCAAGAACAAGAAGGCGCTGGATCGATTCAAGGCGAGTCGCTTTGAGGGGAGCGCAGCGGCCACCGCGATTGGTGGCAAGAAGGGCGCCGCGGCGGCATCGAAGTACAAAGAGGGCGTAGCCATCATGGTGTTGCCGATCAAGGGCGCCATGGCCGAAGCCGCAGTTGGTGGTCAGAAGTTCGCGTTCGAGCCGGTTGGCAAGTAGCCCGAGGGATCTTTCTCGCGCGGCCTACTTGCCGTGCCGTCCGAGATATTCGCTCATCCGGAGCTTTCGCTTGGTGTTCTCTGATCTCATGTACCGAATCTTCCCGAAGATCGGTCTTTCCGGGCCCCATGCCCGGTCGTAGCGACCAAGTACCCAGAAGATCCCCGAGTAGCTGTTTGGGTCGCGGCCGTCCAACGCGTACTTGTTGTTGAGTTCCACCATGCGGGCGAGGGCGTCCTTCGGGGTTGGTGACCACTCTAGGATCTTCTTACCCCAAAGCATGCGAAGGTAGTTCTGAAGTCTTCCCGTGTCGCGAAGCTCTGTCTGCGCGGCGTTCCATATTGGATCGTGCGTTTCCGACGCTTCCAGCTTCGCTAGCGAATAGAGATAGGGGCGGGGGTCGGACTCGTGCTGCTCGAGGCTCGTACGCGCCCACTGGGGTAACGACTCATACTGGTCGTAGTTGGGAAGGTGGGCGCACATGTTGAAGCCCACTTCTCTCCAGGTCACGAACTCGTCGATGAATGCCTCTGCGTTCTGGCTCATCCCCCACCACCCCTCGCGTCCACCGGTCGCCTTGGGTGCGACTCGGTCGTTGCTCCAGCCTTCGTTCTTCGCGAGCTCGTCGAAGATGTGGTGCACGGACACGTGCCCGAAGTGAAGCCATGGAGAGAGTCTGCTGGCGACGTCCGCATCAGGATGGCTACGCTCTTTCGCGTACCGATCGAGGTCACTGTCTAGAAAATCTTCGATGCGACGCTCGCCGGTCTCGAATCCTCCCTGGATGTCGACGCGCGACACCTCGTGGTCGATGGGAAGAGAGTCGAGCGTCGTCCCACCAAGCGCCGCCTCCGATGCGACGCCCCACTTCCTCATCAATCCACCGACTCGGTCCTGGTGCCCGCTGGAGATGCGCGGGAGCGCGTCGAGCGGATCGCGAAGCGGCGCCTCATCCAGATGACTCGGCAGCTCCCGTTGTAGGTGGCGGCGAAAGTCGAACGCCCGACTGAAGACCTTGTCGGTCGCTCGGATCGGGAGCAGCCCGTTGCTGTCAACGACCTCGAAACGGACATCTATCTGCGACGCGGCCGCATGCTGCATTCTCGGAATGAAGAAACAGGGATAGTCATCACTCACCACGACGCATGCGTTCTCGGTGAGGGCGGCGAGTACTTCGATCCAGAGGATCCAGCCTCGATTGCG
>CAYZDM010000141.1:0-7172 GCA_964476875.1 uncultured Sandaracinaceae bacterium
CGCTCGGGCGCTTGGCCTCGCGCACGACTCGCACTTCGTCGCGGCGAACCGCACCGGGGGTACCTGAGACATAGGCGGCGTCACCTTTGGTGAGCTCTTCCTCGATGACGAATCGGGCATGCTTCTTCGCGGTGCCGGTGCGCTCCGGCTTGCTCCCGGTGATGTCGAGCAATTCGCGATCTTCGCCGTAGACGATCGCCAGCGGTAAGCGCCAACCGTCCTTGCCGAGCTCCTCGCCGCGAACAACTTCGGGGTTGCGAAGCTCGACGTCACTTTCGCGGACGAAGCGCCCACGCACGGTGCGATAGAAAACCGCGCCGTCGGACTTGCGCGTCTCTTTCTCGGCGAGTGCCAGGAAGTAGTCCCCCTCCATGAGCGAGGACACGGCCTCTGGGGTCGGACCCTTCTTCTCCATGGCACGCCGAGCTTGCTTCTCTTCCGACACGCTGGGGATGCGGTAGTAGCGCGGCGCACGCTTGGTGATCACACGAGAGTATTGGTACGGAAGGTGGCTGTTGATCTCCGCCGCCGGCACCCCGTAGCGGTTGGTGCTCGGTGTGTCGCTGACGTGAAACCCAAGCGCCGTACAGACGTAGCCGAACGGCGTCGCCTTGTACCAGCTCCCGTCTTTGCATCCGGAGCCACTGACTTTGTCGCCAACCCTGAGCACGCTGCCCCGCCGCACGACACCGGCGACCTTCGGACTGCTCGCCGCGCTGTCATACACGAACGCGTCGTAGTGAAATGCGGAGCCGAATCGTCCCGTCGTACCGGGATTGTTCTTTGGGCCGCGTTGCCGCGCGTTCCAGTCGTCCAGGTCGGGAGCGACTAACGTTCGTTCTCCGCCAAGCGTCTCGACGCGTTGATGTCGACTCTGGGAAGCGTGCTCGCCAAAGGCCGCCGCACCACCACTGACTCCGGCAGCAAGGACCGCCAGGCACAATAAGGACCATCGATTTGAGATAAACCGCAGCATGAGACGTCGCTTCGAGGTGGGCGCTCCACCCACCGTGGACCGCGAGCCGAGGATAGCGCCACTTTTGCAGGATTCAAAAGATCGGTCCGAACCCACGTTCTCGGCCCAATTCCCGTGTCGCAGGGCTAGTCGCTGACACCACGCTGATAGACCTGCTCTTCTTCGAACCGCCGCTCGGCCTCCTGGGCCTGGCGCTCCCGAGCCTGCCTCGCTCGATAGGCCTCCTCGCGCTGGGTCATCGTCGGGGTGATGTCCGAGTCGGCGACCCAGCTGTCCGTCGAGGAGAAGTACACGTACACCGCCTTGTGGCCGCACCCCCTGGCACCGATTTGGTTGGCCTGCCTAAGGGCCCCTGCGGTGGAAAGAACGACGAGCTCCAGGTCGTCTTGCGGGCACGAAAGGTCGAATGAAGCACGCGCCGTCACGGCCTTCATCGCTCGCTTGTCGTGCCCGCAGCCAGAGCAAAGCGCGACAACGATTCCGACCACCACAAGCGTCCGGCTCATACCCATCTACCCATGCTACCTGCGATCACCGAAAAGGGGACAGTCCCCTTTATGGAGGGGTTAAGTCGTCTTGGTCGCACGGTCCGTTGCAGGTGTTTTCGGCCGTGCCGGTTTCGTAGAAGGCGGGGAGGGTGGTGACCAGGGTGCTGAGTTCGGTCGCACGACCGTGGGGGTCTTCGTCCGTGTCGCCCCAATGAGGAATGTTGGTGATCGGCGCGTCGGGGTTGCCGAAGTCGATCTCGATCATCGACGAGCCGGTGTGTGGTCCCGTGACGACTTCGATCCCCCACACTGGGCGAATCAGGGGTGCGAGATTGACCACCCCACCGATGGTTCGCGCCATGATGTGCGCCCCGAGATTGGTGACCTGGTGATCGGCCTTCGATACCTGAATCAATACCTCGTGCGCGGGCGTGCCGGGCAAGAGATTGGTCCGCACGTACTTCGAGTACCCAGTCGGCTCTGCTCGGTCCCACAGGCCTTGTATCAGAGCGAGGTTCACCTGCATGTCCAGCGCGTTCCAGTTGTAGTTGCTGTAGAGCTGTCCTGAGTATTCGTCGAAATTGACGCTCCGGTTGAGGAGAAGATTATACGACTGCCCGGGTACCGCGAGGAGGCCTCGTACAATGTCAGTGTTGATCGCCATGATGCTTGCGCCGAGAATCCCGCCCTGGCTGCCGCCAAAGTAGTAGCGCCTCGAACCGTCGATCATCGCGCCGCCGCAGTCATTCGTCAGAGCCTGATTGAGCCTCGTGTCCGGTCCTCCGTCCGCTTCGCGCGAGAGGGTTCGCATCGCGATCAGATAGTTCAAGAAACCCTGGTGCATTCGCTCAGGGATCGCCCGGAACGTCGAGAGGTCGCCGCCGAGGATGGCGCTCACGACGGTCGGAACGTCGTCCGACGAGAAGCCCTTGTGGTCGAGGCTGAACGCGGCGAAGTTGGCCGCTGCCGCGATCGGTTGAAAGCCCATGACCTGCTCTTTCGCGCCCAGCTGGCCATGGCCGTGCTCGACGAGCCACGCCGGGTTTTCCTGTGCTTTGACTGGCACAATCATCGCGGCCGAATACGGGAACGTTCCGTTCTGCTCGGGCAGGCCGTCGTCGCCGAGGTTCAACAGGCCGCCGGTCTCGCCCTGCGTCATGTACAGAGGCACATCGAAGGTGATCTCGAGACGGCACGCGATGCCCTCGGCGAGTCCCTCGTTCTTGAGCTCGATGGAATACGGAACGCCGTCCGGGAACTTGGCGAGCGCATCATCACGAATGTGCAGCATCGCGCTCGTGTTGTTCTCTCGGCTCGTCGTTGTGAAATCCCAGGCGATCTGAAGATCGTCACGTGCAATCCCAGCACTTTCGAGGGCAGTGAAGATCTCCTCGAAGTGCGCCCGACGCGACTCGATGATGTCGTTGCCCGAGGGCTCGTCATCCCGCAAAGCCTGAAAACCGGGCGAGGGCTCCACTGGCACGCCCTCGCCGTCGACAACCTTCCGAATCGCCACGATGTAGCGGGTTGCATCTTCGGGACGGATCGCTGGTCGCAGCATCAGCGCCTGCTCCGCGCGCAGCTCTTCGAGGTCGCGATCGATCGAGAACACCGGCGAATCTTCGCCAGCCTCGATGCGAACCTTCGCCTGCACGACATACTCGTCGAGATCGACCCAGTGAGCCAAGCGCTCGCCCGTTTCCGCGTTGATGATGACCGTCGGGGAGTTCGCCAGCAGCGACGCTTCGATTGAGTCGGGCGTCGCGAGTCCGGTGACCGTGGCCCCGGGGAAGTGTGTCATCGCCGCAATGCCGGGCGAGAAGCCGTCCATCTCGTTGAACGCGTCTGGGTTCGACCGGGTACCGTTTCGGTTCGCTGGCATGGTGACCGATGGCAATGCGAGTCGCAGCCCGGTCACGGTGCTCGAGTCGGCCACCGTCCAGTAGTCGTTGGGGAAGGGGAAGCCGCAGTAAGTCGGTGTCAACGGATCGCAGTCGAGAGCGGGCGCAGGAATCATCCCACCGCTACCACCCATTCCCCCTGTACCTCCGATGCCACCTGCACCGCCCATGCCCGCGACCCCGCCGGAGCCCCCAGACCCACCCGCGGCGCCGGTATCGCTTCCGCAACCGACCACGAACACAAACAGCGATCCGAGGACCACCAAGCCAAGAATTAAACGCTTCATCGGCCGAATGTTAGATGGAATCGACCATCATTTCCAGGCCAGAGGACGCTCCCCTTGCAAGGGGCCGCCCGTGTCCCCAAGAACCAGCCATGAAAGTCGCAGTCGTCACTGGAGCCGGAAAAGGGCTCGGACGGGAAATCGCCAAAGGTCTCGCCAAGAAGGGGTTCACCCTGTTGGTCACGGACATCGATGCAGAGGCCGCGCGTTCCACGGCCGAGGGCATTGGCGGTGACGCCTGGTCCATGCACCAAGACGTTCGAGATCCCCAGTCACATCATGAGGTTGCGCGTGCGGCGAACAAACGGGGCGAGCTCGCGCTCTGGGTGAACAATGCGGGCGTGTTGCACGTCGCCAATGCCTGGGACCACGCCGACGACGCCGTCAAGCAAATGGTCGATGTCAACGTGCTCGGCATGATGTGGGGTGCCCGCGCTGCGATCGACGGCATGCGCGCCGGGGGCGGTCATCTGATCAACATCGCTTCGCTCTCGTCGATTGCGCCGGTTCCCGGACTCGCGGCCTACAGCGGCACCAAGCATGCCGTGTTGGGTTTCACCATCGCGCTCGCTGGCGACCTCGAGCGTGCGGGTTTGCCGATCAAGGTGAGCGCTGTCTGCCCCGACGGCATCGATACCGACATGGTCCAGGACGTCCGAGACTCCACGGAGGCGAGCATCGTATTTGCTGCCCCCAAATTGCTCACAAAAGAAGAGGTCGCCGCGGTGGTGCTCAAGCTCGTCGACAAGCCCAGACTGGCCGTCAGCGTGCCACGCGTTCGGGGGGCACTGGCCCATGCCTTGCGCCCGTTCCCCGCGTTCGGCCTCAAGGCGCTCAAGCCGTTCCTTTGGTTCGGCGAGCGCCAGCGGCGAAAAGTGACCGACCAGCGCTAGGCGTCGTCGTCTTCGTTGCTCGGTGCGACCGTCGTACCCGAAGCCCCGGTGGAGGACTTCCGAGGCCCACCGTCGGTCGATCCCGTACCCGGTCCATCCTCGTGATAGACATGCACGTCGCGTTGCGGGAATGGGATGGAGATGCCTTCTTCGTCGAAACGCCGTTTCACTTCACGCGTGACATCCCAGTACACATCCCAGTACTCCTCGGTCTTGCTCCAAGGACGAACCACGAAGTTCACGGACGAATCTCCGAGCTCGTGCAAGCGAATGACGGGTTCCGGGTCTTTCAATACCTTGTCGTGGCTCGCCAAGATGTCGGCGAGGATCTGCTCGGCCTTCGGAATATCGTCCGAGTATCCAATGCCGAACTTCATGTCGACGCGGCGAGTGTCCTGGTGCGTGACATTGCGAATGACGCCGCCCCATATCTGCTTGTTGGGGACGACGAGCAACTGATTGTCGAACGTGAGCACCATCGTCGAGACCAGGTTCATCTGGTTTACCTTGCCCGTGACACCGCCCGCTTCGACTACGTCACCGATGTCGAACGGTCGGTAGACCAAGATCATCAGGCCCGATGCAAAGTTGGAAAGCGTATCCTGTAGCGCGAAACCGACGACGAATCCTGCAATCCCGAGCCCAGCGAGCAACGGAGCGACCTCGACCCCGAGCTGGGCGATCGCGATGATGAAGCCGAGCAGCATGATGAGCCGGCCGGTCATCTTGATGAAGAACTCACGCGCGAGCGTAGAGATGTTGAGTTTGGAGCGGTCGAGACCTCGGCGCACGGCCCCGCGACCAAGTCGTGCGACGAACCAAAAGGCGACCAAGATCAGGAGGAAAGTGAGAAACTGAAATACCAGGGCCGCGCCGTTGCTTCGGAGCCAGTCGGTCGAGTCGGCGAACCATTGCTCCATGAGACCCGCGGCCACGTCTTTGTTGAGAATGTCCTGAGAGATCTTGCCGGTGGCGCTGATGATGCCTTGCTTCAATCGGGACGTATCCAGATCGTGCTTGTCCATCAGGCGGACGTTCAACCGTTGACTCTCGGCCAACATGTCTCGTTTCTGCTTGAGGCTGGCTAGCTCTTTCTGGGCCTCGACGTCCTGGTCCGCGCCGGGTCGAGCGACGATTGCGTCGATCTCCTCTTTGGTATTCTGAAGTAGGCCGGCGACGACGTCCGCGCGGGCAGTGAGCCGTTCGACGACGAAGGTGGTGTCGCTCCGGACGTCGAGTCCAAGCTGGGCGCGCGCGTCGATGTTGTCGTCGAGATACTCGATCAATCGACTCGCTCTGGGGATCTCGGTCGAAAGCGATTTACGTGCGGCCTCAATTTCCTCGGCGCTTCCGCTCATGCTGACGTCGACTAGCCTGAGGGTTACCGCCGATAGCTCCGTCAGCTTTTCACGCATTTTCGCCGCTTCTACCTGCAGAACATGCTCTGCAAGCGACCGCCCATCGGCAACCGTCGCTCCCGCGTCTTCCGCGTTGAGGACGAGCGTCACGAGTTCGGAGACATCTCTGCGATAGCTAGCGCGTCGGTTCGAGAGCTCCTTGTCCATCATCGCAGCGGCACTGCGGTCCTTGTGCTTCTCGATGTTGCTATGGAGCTCGTCGAGTTCGACCCCGCGGGTGCGGAGATCCTCGCTTAGCTCCTGGATCTTTTGTTCGGTACTCTTCTCCTCTGCTGTGCCTCCTTGCTGCGCGAGCGCGGCCGCGGACGACAGTGAAGCCAGAGTCAGAGTCAAGATGAAGGTGGCGGTGGGCCGTGCCCGTCCGCCGTGGATAGCGCTATGCATGTTTAATCCCCGAAAAGTAGTTGCCCGGCCGAGGGATCGGCCTCTAGAAGTGGGCCAGTGCTAGTCCAAGTTCCCTGGGTACTCAAGGCGGCGGGAACGTTGAACAAGCAGCGTTGGCAAGATAGAGTCGCCCCGATCCGGGAGGTTGAGATGATGACGGCGCATTGGAAATTCACTGTACTGCTCGTGGCACTTTGGCTGCCCACCGCGCTGGCATCCGCTCAGTGGGACGCGTCGACCCAAGAAGGGACATCAACCACGGCGACCACCGCGCCTACCCCGCCGCCCGCGCCGCCGGACCAGATGGTGTCCACCACGCCGGAGCCGGCCTTGCAGGAGAAGAAGGGCCTCGACGTTGGCTTCACCTGGGGGCTCAGCATTGGCGTGCCCATCGTCTTGAATGTTCCGCGCGATGTCGTTCGCCCTGGCGCGAACCTCAACTTTTTCGGCGGCGCCGACTTCGGCTGGTTCGTCATCGGTGGGGATGCCGGTCTCCAATGGAATCCGATCGACTTGAACAAACTCAATGTCAATGGTGTCTCGGGTCGAAAACCGCTGACGCGCATCTACCTCTCACTCCCCGAAGTTCGATTCCAGGTCCCGGATCTCAAGGTGGTCCTGCCCTACATCACGGGTTCGTTCGATATGAACTTCTGGAACTTTGCCGAAACAACGGTCAATTGCGGCTATTGGTACTGCAGCCAGTACTCCGTGTATCGCTTCACACCCGGGTTCACCGGTAAGGCGGGCCTCGGCTTCCACGTGAAGGGCGGCGTCTACATCGATGCTGGTTTTCAATACTCGTTCACCGGCAAGGGCAGCTTCTTC